>JAGDCE010000130.1 GCA_017958705.1 Clostridia bacterium | reverse complement strand
GCGAGCCTTGAATATATCGAAAAGGTATATTACGAAAATAAACAGGAAAGGTAAAATGTTAAAATGGCGATAAGCAGATTCAATGACGACGTGAACGTCATCAGGTCTCTGCCGGACGTACCGACGCCTCCCGAGTACAGCGCCTCGGTCCTCAAGGCGAAATTCGACGAGGCGGCGGTGAAGATAAAGACGTATCTCAACGAGACGCTTCTGCCGCAGCTCGAACAGGGCGCGGCCGCCGGCGCGACCGTCAGAAGGCTTATGTTCAGCTGCACCGAGCCGGGAACGTACGTGTTCGACACAGGCGTCTTCCCGTCGTTCGGCGGCGTATACGATATCGTTCTGATCGGCGGCGGGGGCGGCGGAAGCGCCAACACGAACCCGACGCTGTTGACGAGCACCGGCGGAGGCGCCGGTGCGGTTACGAAGCTCTACGGTCAGCAGCTGACCGGCACCTACACCGTGACCGTCGGCGCCGCGGGGCAGGGAGGCCTCAACACCGGGACCGGAGGCGGGGCGACAGAGCTTTCGCTGTCCGGCGTGGTCGTATGCCGCGCGGGAGGCGGAGGCGCCTCGTCGCAGACCTCGAAGATCGGATACGGCGGAGGCATCGGCGCCGGAGACGGAACGTACGGCGACGGCGGATCGGACCCCGGTCACGGCGGCGACAACGAATACGGCAGAGGCGTGCGCGGCGCGTCGACGGCCGCCGCGGTCTCGGCCGCGTCAGGTTACGGCGCGGGCGGCTGGGCGGCATTCCCGCCGACAGGCGGCGCCGCGTTCATTTACGGATACGAAAGGAGGTAGAAATGGCAAACAAGGCGTATGAAAGCTATGAGATGCTTGCGAGACTCCTCAATTCGCAGAGGAAAGAGAATATCGACCGGGCGTATGACGCTCTGTCCGCGGCGCTCGCCGAATCGTACGAAGAAAAGAAGCGTCAGAGCACTGACACGTACGCGAAAAAGCGCGACGCGCTCGCGAGGAACAAGGCGAAGTCCGATAAATATCTCGACTATTTCCTGACAGAGAAGGGCTATACGGGCTCCGGCGTCGAGAGTGATGCGAAACTGAAAGCCGAACTCGGATACGGCGCCGATCTTTCGGCGCTCGGCGAGGCTGAGCAAAACGCCGCCTCGGCGCTCGATTCGGAGTACGGCGAAGCGAAACTCAAAAACGAGTCGGCGCGCGCGGAGAAGCTTGCCGCGGCGGACAGGGATTACGCCGATACGGCGTATAAAGCCGCGGAGTCGGCGGCAGGGGACGAGCTGAAGGCGAAACAGATCCAGTCGAACGAGAAGATAAAGCTCGCGGAGCTTGCCGACGAGAAGTATCTGAAGGAAAAAGAGTACGAGATAAAACTGCTTCAGGCTCAGACCGAGGCGGCGAAGGCTTCCGCCAAATCGACCGATGACAAAAAGGAAGCGGAGGCGCTTCAGGAAAAACTCGATTCATACAGGCTCGTGCTTTACCAGTATATAGTCTCCGATTTCGAGTCGACGGACGACGTAAACGAGATGCAGCGCATATACGATTCCGTCACCGGCGCGAACACCGAGCAGGCGACGGAAATCTACGGTCAGAAGCTGTATTCGGACATGGTGAAGAAATTCCGGAGCGCACTGCAGGAGGCTAAGACGGCGAAACGCGACGCCGAAGTCGTGCAGATGCTCTACGACAAATTCGTTGCCGCGAAGGACGAATATCACGGCGACACGTATATGAAGCTCAAACGGGCGCTGCAGACGCAGAGCTTCCCGGGTTACACGCTCGATCAGCTTGACCGCGCGTATAAGCTATACAGGACCAACAACTGACGTACCGGCGGCAATATAGGGCAGAATATTGACAAATATGCGTTATATTGTTAAAAGTGCGGGATTTTTGCCCAAAATCCGCAAAAAAGGAAACTTTTCGGGCAAAAATCGCGTCTATATATACAGAGACCGCGAAAGCGGGATCGCTGCATAGACGTGCAGTCTGCTTGCCGGATACCCCCATCATCCGCGACAGGCGGCGGCGCTCCGAAAGGAGCGCCGTTTTTTTGTTGGCTTTGAAAAAATAAAATAAAAAAACGCGGGGCGCTCCCCGCGTTTTTCCTATTCCTCGACCTGCTTTTTCGCAGGCTCCCATCTGCAGCGGACGGGTGAGACTATATCTCCGTCCTTTTTAAGTAAAGCCAGAGCCCGTTCTACGACCTTTCGGTCCAATCCCGTAAGCTCCGCTATCCTCCCTGCGTTCAGCGGCTGTCCTGCGGCTCTCATTGTC
>JAGDCE010000129.1 GCA_017958705.1 Clostridia bacterium | reverse complement strand
TCTGCGGTCACACGAGGAACCTGACCGACGATATGATCAGAGTGCTCGCCGAGCACGGCGGCGTCTCCGGTAGAAATTACTGACCCGCTTTCATACGTGAAGACCGCCCGGAAGTCATAACCGCACAAGACCTTGCGGCGCACGTGATGCACTTCATAAAGGTGGGCGGAGAAGACGTCGTTGGTATCGGAACGGATTACGACGGCATAAACTCACGCCGCCTTCAGGTACGCGATCCGTCGTACGCTCCGATGCTCTGGGACTGCCTTGTCAGCATGGGACTGAGCGAGGATCAGGCGGACAAAGTGTTTTATAAGAACGTAAAAAGAGTTCTTACTGAAGTCTTGAAATAAGGAAATAATCATATGAAACCAAAAGTTTTGATTGCTTCCCTGCTTTCGGTTGTTCTTCTTCTGTGTGCGTGCAGCGGTGAGCCGTCCGAAAACACTGACGTTCAAACGACGACGGTACAGGCATCTGAAGCCGTCGAAACCGAAGAAGATCCGGTGCCGCTTGAACTTGCTGAAAGCGTGGAATGTACGGTAAAACCCGTTTATAAAGAGGCCGAAACAAACAAATCGGGCGAAGTGAAAATAAACAACATAAAGCTTAAAGTATCGTATGACAGCACGTTTTACGGCGCTCATTCAGCCATACATCGCCCTTATACGATCAGTGCTTCCGAGTTTACGGCGAAATCCGTATCCGGTACCGGTGATTTTTCGTCGCAGATAGCGTCAGCCGATCTTAACGGCGATTCGTTTGCAGACGTCATTATTTATAAAGGCGGCACTTTATCCGCGTATGCGATCGCTATGACGTTTAAAAAGGATACGGCATACGTTTTCGATTCAACAAATAAGTTCAACAGCGAAGAGCTATTCAGTGTAAGAATAGGCGATGGAGCGACGCTTTGCGGCGCCGGTGATTTTGACGGCAACGGTTATAACGACGTACTGCTCACAAAGAACGGCGAAACGGTCATATATTACGGAAACGAAGCCGGCTTCACGTTGTCTTCCTTCATACTTAAAGGGCTTGACGGCGAACTTCTCTGCGGCGACGCGGACGGCGACGGCCTCTGCGATCTGCTGACCGTTAAAGGCGCGCTCGTATCGGTCTACAGACGCGCGGGAGACGGTTTTGAAAAGCTGTCCGAGAAAGAGATAAAACCGTCGTCAGATTCGTATGAAAAAGTACTGTGCGCCGATTTCAACAGTGATAAATACGCAGATCTACTTTATTTGATAAAGAGCGGAGACGTTTATAAAACGCTTACCGTTTTCGGTCGCGGCGACGGTACGTTCGGTACCGATACCGATAACAAAAATCTGTATTCCGAATCTGAATTTGACGAGAAAAACTATCCGATAAACGTAGCCGCGGGTGACGTTACCGGCGACGGCGCGGCAGACCTCATAGGATACGGGATATACAACCGGAGGGTACACAACGCGCTTTATTTCAATAACGGAGAGCTGGCGTACGACTATTCCCTATTCGGCATGATAGTTGACGGTGAATACAGACTGTATTCCGGCTGCCGCTGGGGCGACGCGAATTATGAGCAGAGCGACGGCGACCACGTGATGCTCTCCACATCAAAGGACGGAAAGAACTGGTACAGATATATAGATAAGCCTATGTTCTATCTCGGCTGGGAGCTCGGGATCGAGGACTGGTGGAGAGACAACACGCTCGAGCCCGAGGTGCTGTACGTGGACGGAAAGTACCATATGTACTGGCAGTGCTCGTATACGACTCCGAAAGGCAACTACGGCGATAAAATCGGATACGCGAGCTCCGACGACGGCGTCAACTGGGAGCGCAAGACCGACGAGCCGGCTATCATTTGCAAAAATCCCGAGATCGGCTTCAACCACGAGGAAGTGATATACGTAGCCGACGATCCGGACGGCAAGCCGTTCTGGATGTATACCGGGCATTTTGTCAACGGTCAGTTCAACGGATATATCCGCATCAGATCTGCGGATCCTACGAGATTTGATTACAATGACAGAGAGGTTACGAGCGGTTTTTCAGAGATCGGAAATCAGATAGGTTATCTGAGCGGCAGCGACGGGAGCCGTATATTCATACGAATTACGTTCGGAAGATATAAGGAAAACGGCGAAGAGC
>JAGDCE010000128.1 GCA_017958705.1 Clostridia bacterium | reverse complement strand
CTTGGGGGCGGTAGTGGGGGGCGGGGAGTCCCCAAAAGCGCGAAGCGCACCGAACGTCCCGCAGCAGGGGTTCCCCGCCGCGAACTGGAGAGCGGTGGGGGTTCCCGCAGGGACTCCGAAGCTTGCCTGCGTCTGTCGGTGATACACGCGATTTATTCGCTTACGCAATCAAGAAGAATATAAAAAACACCTGCGCGGCTGACATAACGCCGCGCAGGTCTTTTGCAGAGCGCTGCGTTATCAGGGTTTATACTCGGTGAACGTAACGCTGAGGGTTATCTCAGAGCCGTTGCGATTGACGACGATCGTGGCGGTATCGCCGACGCTGCACGACTGTATGAGCTTCTTTGCCGTTGCGTAGGAGTCGATCTCTGTTCCGTTGAACGAGACGAGCATATCGCCCGACTTCATTCCGGCTTTTTCGGCGTCCGAACCGGTGCCGACGGCGCTGACGTAGACTCCGTAGTCTTTAACGCCGTACTTGCTTGCGGTGTATCTGTCGTAGACCTCGAGCATCGATATGCCGAGCATGACTCTGCCGCGCACGTATCCGTACTGCATGAGGTCCTGTATCACTTTGACCGCGGTGTTCGACGGGATCGCGAAGCCGATGCCCTCGATGTCGGAGCCGGAGGATTTCGCGTTGACTATGCCGATGCATTCGCCGGACATATTGAACAGTCCGCCGCCGGAGTTACCGGGGTTGACCGCCGCCGTCGTCTGCATGAGCGTCATTTCCTGATTTTCGATCGTTACGGTCCTTGTGAGCGCCGATATGATGCCGTTCGTGACCGATCCGCCGAGTTCGCCGAGCGGGTTGCCGATCGCGATGACAGTCTGCGCGACGACGAGCTTATCCGAATCGCCGAATTTCGCCGGTGAAAGCCCGGTCGCGTCGATCTTGACCACTGCGAGGTCCGCCTGCGCGTCCGTGCCGACGAGAGTCGCGGTGTATTCGGTGCCGTCTCTCAGTATGACTTTGATATTCGTCGCGCCGTCTATAACGTGGTTGTTCGTTGCTATATAACCGTCCGCGGTGACTATAACGCCGGAGCCGGCGCCTTCCTGGATATACTGCTGCATGAACGTGCCGGATATCGTCTGCTCGGTCCTTATCTCAACGACTGAGTTGACGGTCCTTGCCGCCGCTTCGGTCATCGAGTATTCGTCCTCGCTCTTTCCGGTCTGTACCGTTGCCGACGGATCGGTCGGTGTGGCGGTCTTCGTCGTGTCTTCCGTCTTGCCGGCCTCGGTCGTCGCCGGATCATCCGTTACGACCGACGGCGTGGTGTCGTCGGCGGGCACGTTGTTCGATCCGCGGCTGAACATCATACCGCCTACGAACGCTACGAGCGACACGAGCAGCAATACGGCGAGCGAAGCCGCGATTATCGCCGCTATCTTTCCGCCGCTGCTCTTTTTTGCCTGCTGAGGCTGAGGCTGCTGCGGAGCACGCGTCTGCTGTGTTTGCTGAGGCTGCTGAACGTATCCGTAATTGTAATTGCCGTATCCGTAGTTGTTCGTATAGCTGCCGTTATATCCGTAACCGCCGGCCTGCTGACCGCCCGCCGGCTGCTGACGCTGACCGTTCGTATACTGATAACGGTAGTACTGATTTTCGTATCCTGTATAGTTCGCCGCCGACTGCGTGCCGTAGGGCACCGAGGTATGCGCGGGCTCTGCCGGCCTGTTCTGCGCCGGGTTGACGTTTTCCGCGGTGTTTTCGTTGTTTATTCCGTTTATATCTTCGTTCATGGATATTACTCCTTTCTTCATCGTACGGCGCTATTATACCCGTCCAATGTGAAAATCATATGATGTGATACTGTTATTGTGCTGAATTTTGCCGCTCAGATCACTTCCGCGGTGAATACCGCGCCGGAGCATGCGTCGTCTGATGAGGTTATGCAGCCGTACAGACCGCCGTACTCGTCGTGCGCGGCGTCGTCCTGCGGCTCAAACGGCTTTTCGCTTACGGCGAAAACTTTTTTGTATCCTCTCGTGCAGTTATCGGCGAAACGCCAGTCGAGCACGCCGACGGGGCCGCAAAGCGCCTCGCACACGTCGGAGATCACCGCCGCGGACGTCGGTATCGAGCCGGCGCCGGCGCCGAAGAACATCAGGTCGCCCGACGACTCGCATCTGACGAGTATGCCGTTGTTCACTCCGCCGACCGGGTAAAGCATGTTTTCGCGGCTGACGAAGCAGGGAACCGCGCACGCGGAAACGCCGTTTTCAGTTCTTTCCGCGCGGCCGATCAATTTTATCGCGCCGCCGAGCTTTTCCGCGAGACGGAGCACGCGCGGGTCGATGTTCTCGATGCCCGACGTAGGTATCTGCTCCGGCGGTATCAGCCCGCCGTCGATGAAGGCGGAGAGGACCGATATCTTGCGGCACGTGTCAAGTCCGGAGACGTCCGCCGAAGGATCGGGTTCGGCGTAACCGAGCCGTTTCGCCTCGGCAAGCGCCTCGTCATACGGAACGCCGTCGCCGCTCATCCGCGTTAAGATATAGTTAGTCGTTCCGTTCAGTATGCCGCAGATCCCGGTGATCCTGTCGGTGCCGAGATTCAGACGCAGCGGCCGTATCAGCGGTATCGCGCCGCCGACCGCCGCCTCGAACAGATACGAGACGTTGTTTTCGCGGGCGATGCGCAAAAGCTCCGGTCCGAACGCGGACACGACCTCTTTGTTTGAGGTAACGACGCTTTTTCCGGCTTCGAGAGCTTTTTTCGACAACTCGAACGCGGCGCGGCGCGCGCCGGTGAGCTCGGCGACGACCGCGACGTCGGGATCGGCGAGCACGACGTCAAAATCCTTTATGTGCATTTCGCCGTAAGGCAGCCCGGGTATGTCGCGAAGGTCGCAGATATACGAAAGCTCAGCCCGGATGCCGGACCGTTTTTCTATGAGTTCTTTGTTTTCCGTAAGCAGTTTGCAGACTCCGGATCCGATGCAGCCGAAACCGAGGACAGCGATTTTTTTCATAAAAATCTTCCCTTAAGTATTGTTATTTCCCACTATATCATATATTTTTTGCTAAATCAAGGGTTTTTATGTATATATTTGCCGCAAAAATACAAGAAAAGCGCCTCCTGCCGGAGGCGCCTGTCCCTGCCTGATCACGCAAGCTTGTTGAGTTTCAGTGTGAACTGGCTCTTTTTTCTGCTTGCTGCGTTTTTGCTTATGATGCCCTTGACGGCCGCCTGGTCGATCTTCTTGACGGCTGCCTTGTAGGCTGCACTCGCGGCTTCCTTGTCGCCGGACTGAAGAGCTGCATCATACTTTTTTATGATCGTTTTGAGTGACGATCTGAACATTTTATTCTGAAGGGTCTTGGTCTCGGTGACCAGAACGCGCTTCTTGGCTGATTTGATATTCGGCACTTTTTGCTTCCTCCTGTAAGATTTCACGAATATATTATGCCGCTGTCTGAGAGGACACACCGGCGTGATATACTATTTCAAGTAAGTATAATACCATACTTTTTGTGAATAATCAAGAGGTTTTTTCAAAAAAAATAAAATTTTTCTCATATTTTCAATAAACGCGGCGTTGACAAATAACGCGGCCGGTGATATGATATAGCCGAGGTAATTGATATGAAATGTAAGATCGGTATATCGAGCGCGTGTTTTTATCCGATGGATACGATAGAATCGCTCGGCGAGTGCGTGCGCGCCGGATTTTCCGACGCGGAGATATTCATAAACACCGACAGCGAGATGTCGGGTGCGTATTATCGCAGGCTGAAAAACTTCATCGGCAAAAACGGTTTGAGGATCACGTCAATACACCCGTTCACCTCGGGTTACGAGAACGTGCTGTTTTTCGCCGGATACGAGAGACGGATCGAGGACGCGATCGGCTATTACAGGAAATATTTCCGCTTTGCGTCGTCGCTCGGTGCGAAATTCGTAGTCTTTCACGGCAATAATATGAAAAACGTTTTCTGCGGATTTGAAAAATACGCGGAGATCTTCACGCGCATAAACGACGCCGCGCACGAATACGGCGTTGAGCTGATACACGAGAACACGACGTGGTGCATCGCTCGCGACGCCGAGGGCGTGAGAGGGCTGCGCGCCGCGTGTCCGGAGATGAAATTCGTTTTCGACGCCAAACAGGCGTGCCGCGGCGGATACGATCCTTACGCCGTGCTCGAGGCGATGGGCGATCACGTCGTCCACGTCCATATAAACGACTGGGCGGACGGTTCGTGCAGACCGCCGTGCATGGGCGCCCTCGATACGGGACGGATCCTCGACAGGCTCGGTGAGGTGAATTACGCCGGCGACATGGTCGTTGAGGTGTATCGCGAGAATTTCACGGATGCGAGCCAGCTTGCGGAAGCCGCGGGAATGCTAAGAATAATGATGGAGAGTAAAGGGTAAAAGGTGTCCCTTCGGGACATTCCGTGCGCCTGCGGCGCTCTTGGG
>JAGDCE010000127.1 GCA_017958705.1 Clostridia bacterium | reverse complement strand
TATCTGTGCGGCAGCTTCGACATACGCGCCGTCCGCGACCCGTTCGAGTACGGCACGAAAACCGGAATATCCCCGCGTGACGCGGATATCCCGGGACTTCTCAAGGCCTATCTGAAGTTCGGCGCGACCGTATCGCGCAACGGCTTCATAGACCGCGCTTTCAACTGCTGTGACGTGATGGTCGTACTCGATCTTCAGAACGCGAACAAAAGACTGCTGAAGCGGATTACCGGATAAAAAAACGCCGACCGGAATGATCGTCCCGATCATCCGTCGGTGCTTTTTCATTGACCCCTCTCGCTTGCAGCGTGTGGATAAATATGCACTTTTGATGAATACGGTTCGTGACTATTCACGTTTATTTGTATAAATATGAGATTTTCACAAGTTTAGTGAATAATTTTTCGTCAAGGGTATTGACAAATCCGCTGATCCGTAGTATAATCCGTCATATACGTGAATCATCATAAAGAGGTGCTGTTGTGATAAAGGTATTTATTGACGGCGGGGCCGGCACGACCGGCCTGCGTATAAAAGAAAGGCTGTCCGCGCGAGGCGACGTTTCGCTGATCGTGCTCGGCGAGGCGGACCGCAAGGATCCCGCGGCGAAAAGAGCCGCGATGGACGAAAGCGACGTTACGTTCCTTTGCCTTCCGGACGATGCGGCGCGCGAAGCCGCCGCGCTTGCAGAGGGCTGCGGCACGGTACTGATCGACACGTCGTGCGCGCACAGGACGGCGGACGGCTGGACTTACGGGTTTCCTGAGCTTGCGAATCAAAAGGAAAAGATAGCGCGCTCAAAACGCATAGCGAATCCGGGCTGCCACGCGAGCGGCTTCATCGCCCTCGTCGCTCCGCTGACGGAGGCGGGGATCTTAAAAAAAGACGCGCCGCTCAGCTGCTTTTCACTCACCGGCTATTCCGGCGGCGGTAAAAAGATGATCGCGCGTTACGAGGATCCGGAAAACGCCGACACCGTACGCGCTCCGTCGATGTACGCTCTGTCGCAGGAGCACAAGCACCTGCCGGAGATGACCAAGATCTGCAATCTCAGCCGCGCTCCGGTGTTCTGTCCGGTCGTTTCGTCGTACTACGCGGGCATGCAGGTCGCCGTTCCCGTAACGCCGGACGTACTTGACGGAGGTGCGGAGGATATAAAGAATATATACAGATCAGTATATAACGGCAGGGTGATACGCTACGCGGAGAATCCGTCGGACGGCGGCTTCCTTTCCGCCGGGTCGTTCGCCGGGCGCGACGACATGCAGATCACCGTCTGCGGCAATGAAGACCGGATCCTGCTCGTCGCAAGATTCGACAATCTCGGCAAAGGCGCCAGCGGCGCCGCCATCCAGAACATGAACATATCTCTTAATCTTCCCGAAGAAACGGGTCTTATATTACCGGAGGACTGAACCGATGAAGATCATAAAAGGCGGCGTCTGCGCCGCAAAAGGCTACCGTGCGAACGGCATATACTGCGGGATCCGCAGGAACAGGACGAAAAAGGATCTTTCGCTCATCGTAAGCGAAAAACCGGCGTCGTGCGCCGCGGTATACACCACAAATCTGGTCAAGGGCGCGCCGCTGACAGTCACAAAACAGCATCTGTCCGACGGGGTCGCGCGCGCGATCATCTGCAACAGCGGAAACGCAAACACCTGCAACGCCGACGGGATATATATCGCCGAGGAGATGTGCCGCATGACCGCCGGCGCGCTCGGCATACCGGACGGCGACGTAGTCGTCGCCTCGACGGGCGTGATCGGTCAGCCGCTCGATCTTACTCCGATAAAGAACGGCATACCTTCGCTCGTCGCCGGACTGTCCGACAAGGGCGGCGCCGACGCGGCGGAAGGCATAATGACGACGGACACGATAAAAAAAGAGGCCGCAGTTCAGTTCAGTATAGGCGGAAAGACCTGCGTTATCGGCGGTATGGCGAAGGGCAGCGGCATGATCCACCCGAACATGGCGACGATGCTCGTCTTCATAACGACCGACGCGGCGATCAGCCCGGAGATGCTTCAGAAGGCGCTCGGCGAGGACGTCGGCAAGACCTTCAACATGATAAGCGTTGACGGCGACACGTCGACGAACGACATGGTCGTAGTGATGGCGAACGGCATGGCGGGAAACGAGCAGATCACAGAAGAAGGCCGGGCTTTCAGCACGTTTATGAAGGCGCTTAACACGGTAACGGTCTGCCTGTGCCGCATGATAGCGTCCGACGGGGAAGGCGCCACGAAGCTTCTTGAATGCAGCGTCAGCGGCGCGCCCGACATACAGACCGCGAAAACGGTCGCGAAAAGCGTCGTCTGCTCCAATCTGACGAAAGCGGCGATGTTCGGCGCCGACGCCAACTGGGGCCGCGTGCTCTGCGCGATAGGCTACAGCGGCGCACCGGTCAAGGTCGACAGGATCGACGTCAGCTTTCAGAGCAGGGCGGGCGTCATAAAAGTATGTGAAAACGGATCGGGCGTCGCGTTCTCGGAAGAAGAAGCGAAAAAGATACTCAGCGAAGACGAGATCGGCATCCTCGTCGATCTGAAGGACGGGGAGTCCGGTTCCACCGCGTGGGGCTGCGATCTGACGTACGATTACGTAAAGATCAACGGCGATTACCGCACGTAAAAGAAAGGAAAACAATATGAGCAGTTCAATATCCAATACGGAACGGGCCGAGGTCATAGCGCAGGCGCTGCCTTACATCAAAAGGTACGTCGGCAAGACCGTCGTGATAAAATACGGCGGCAGCGCGATGATAAACGACGATCTGAAGCATCAGGTCATGAAAGACATCGTGCTCGCGTGGCTCATCGGCATAAAGATCGTGCTTATACACGGCGGCGGCTCGGAGATCAGCGAGCTTATGGAGAAGGTAGGGAAGGAGCCGCAGTTCATCGACGGACTGCGCGTCACCGACAAGGAGACCGTAGAGCTGGCGCAGATGACGCTTTCGGGAAAGGTCAACAAATCGCTCGTTAATCTTATCGAGGTGACAGGCGGCAAAAGCATCGGCATCTCGGGCGTCGACGGGCGGCTCATCGAAGCGAAGCCCAAAAACAAGAAGCTCGGCTTCGTCGGCACGATAACCGGCGTAAACACCGCGATCATAAACGATCTGTTGAACAGCGGCTATATCCCCGTGATATCGACGATCGGCTGCGATCAGTCGGGCGCCATATACAACATAAACGCGGACACCGCCGCGGCGCACATCGCGGGCGCGCTCGGCGCGGAAAGGCTCATAATGATGACGGATATAGCGGGCATACTGCAGGATAAAGGCGATCCGTCGTCGCTCATCCCGGAGATCCCGGCGGCGGAAGCCGGGATACTTAAGAAAAAAGGCGTTATCGACGGCGGCATGATACCGAAAGTCGACTGCTGTATCGAGGCGATACGCCGCGGAGTGAAAAACGTCGTAATAATGGACGGCAGAGTGCCGCACGCGATCCTCATGGAGCTGTTGACGGATGAAGGCGCCGGCACGATGGGGACCGGTTGAGAGGTTTGATCATGGATCTGAAAGAACTTGACGGCAAATATATTGCCGGTACGTATAAACGCTTCCCGGTGCTCGCGGTATCCGGCAAAGGCTCGGTCATCACCGACGAGACGGGAAAACAGTATATCGACATGGGCTCCGGCATCGGCGTGACCGCCTTCGGCATCGCGGACGACGTCTGGCGGAAAGCGGTGATCGACCAGATCGGCCGGATACAGCACGCTTCGAACCTTTATTACACCGAGCCGTGTATAAAACTTGCGCAGATGCTCTGCGAGAAGACGGGGATGAAAAAGGTCTTCTTTTCCAACTCCGGCGCGGAGGCGAACGAATGCGCGATAAAGGCGGCGCGTAAATACGCGTCGGATAAATACGGAAAAGACCGATGCGTCATAGCGACGCTGCACAACAGCTTTCACGGCCGCACGCTCACGACGCTCGCAGCTACGGGGCAGGAGCATTATCACGAGCTGTTCACGCCGCTGACGGAAGGCTTCGTCAGTTTCGACGCGGGCGACCTGTCTGTGCCGGAAAAGCTGTGCGGCGAAGGAAAACTCGCCGCGGTGATGATAGAGTGCATCCAGGGAGAGGGCGGCGTGATACCGCTCGGGACAGGCTTCGTCAAAGCTCTCGCCGCGTTCTGCGAAGATAACGACGTGCTGCTGATCGTCGACGAGGTTCAGACCGGCAACGGCAGGACCGGAAAGCTCTACGCGTACATGAATTACGGCATAACGCCGGATATAGTGTCGACCGCGAAAGGGCTCGGAGGCGGACTTCCGATCGGCGCCGCCCTGCTCGGACAAAAATGCGAGAACGTTTTCTCATACGGCGATCACGGCTCC
>JAGDCE010000126.1 GCA_017958705.1 Clostridia bacterium | reverse complement strand
TTTGGGGGGAGGCGGGGGTTTGGGGGCGGTAGTGGGGGGGCGGGGAGTCCCCAAGGGCGCCGTAGGCGCGCCGAACGTCCCGGAGGAACACCGAAACTCGCCGCGGGCGAATTCAGCCGCACCGCGCGTCACAGAGCCGCCCGCAGTGTTTCCTCCTCCGCGATCTCCGCCCAGCGCCAGAGTCGCTGCGGATCGTTTTTGACCGTGGTTATATCCTTCAGTATCATCTCCAACCGCAGGCCGTGTTTTTTCGCGGCGGCGATCGTGGCCCGCAGATC
This sequence comes from Clostridia bacterium, assembly GCA_017958705.1. Lineage (GTDB taxonomy): Bacteria > Bacillota > Clostridia > Oscillospirales > CAG-272 > UBA1248. Next base: position 2,719 of record JAGDCE010000126.1, on the reverse strand, counting down.
GGCTCTGACGGCGTCTTCGTCAAACGACGCGTACGCGAGAAGCGCCGGGCTCGGCTTGTTCGACATAACGTACCTGTCCGGCAGGTTCGCCGCGAAATTCTCGCGGTCGCTCCACGGACTGCACGAGATCTTTTTCACGTTCGGCATGCGGCTTATCACGTCGAGCCGGTCGTCGAGACGGTCGCAGCAGCCGTAATATATCGCGCCGAAATGCGGGAATATCCGCTGCATATACGGCACCTCGAACTCCGCCGTCACCTGAGGCGAGACCGATGTGAACAGCTGCGCCATTCCGAAGCCCCAGCCGTCGCGGCTTGTCGGGTTTTCGCGGTCGCAGCCTTTCGCGGGCAGGCTGTCCGAGAACGTGTACGAGCAGTGGCACATATTGCAGTTCACGTCGTACAGTCCCAGTGCGTTTATCTGCTCTATCGCGGACAGCGTCGCGGAGGTGAGCCGCTCCATTACGGCGTGCATCATCTCCGGGCGGTCCATCAGCTCGATGTAACAGTTTTCAACGCCCATCCACTGCGCGATCCAGTCCCAGAAGCCGAGATGAAGTATGATCCCCTGCATCCTGACGGGCGCGACTCCGTCGAATATATCGTGCGCCGCCGAAAGTATTCTCGCCTCAGCCTCGCGGTCGATCGAGATCTGCGGCACCTTTATCTTTTCGACGTCCTCCGGCTCCCTGAACTGGTTGACGTAACGCTTTGAAACGAAACTGTTCGAGCGGCTCTGCGGCAGCTCGTACTCAGCGTGCAGACCGTAGCCGGTATTGGCGACCGGACGCGGCAGAAGCACGTAAGGGTTCAGCACCATGTCGACGGGAAGATGTTCCCTCTTGTAGATCTCGGAGCGCAGGCTCCATTCGACGCGGCGGAAATACGGATCCGTCACCGTGCAGTTCAGGCATCCGTCGACGTTAAGCTCGTTCCACGGTATCTGGTCTATCGCGACCATGGGCTTCTGCATGACCCCGTCGTTCAGCGACCGCCACAAACGCCGCTTTTCGTCGTTTACCGCGTCTTTCGCATAGCTCATGTATCGCCCGGCGAGCGCGCGCAGCGTCTCGCGGTCTTGTTCGCGTATATCCATGGAACAACTCTCCTTCCCGCTTCTTTATACAATATTGTATCACTTATTTATGAACAAGTCAAACCGCGGCGCGGGGCAGAATTTGCGCGAAAACTATTGACAACCGGGCGATTATATTTTATAATATCGCAAAGCACGGCGCAGCCGTGTCCGACGTTATTATGGAGGACAACATGAAAAAAACAGTTTTGATCGCAATATCCGTTATTCTGATCGCCGCTTTTGCGCTGACCGCCGACGCGGCGTCGATAGCGAACCACTATTTTGACAAGCAGGGCGGCGTCGACGCCGGCGGCGGGACGTGGAGCGTTTACGGCTGGATCATCACCGACGAGGAAATCACCTCCGTCGGCTACATTCTCGACGACGGCGACATCAGCTCGTATAAAGCCGTAGTCACCGGCATAGAAAACGACACGCGCGACTCAGCCGAAACGAAAAAGGGCGTAAGCGACGCGTACCGCGATCTGGCGCTCGAAGACGCCGTAAAGAGCGGCGGCATGTCGAACGGCGTCGGCTGGGACGTTTTGAGAGCGTACAGGGTACAGCTCGTCATCGATATTTCCGCGCTTGAAGCGGGCAGACACACCATACTGGTCTGCGCGCAGTTCGTGAGCGGCGGCATCGCCGAGGCGTTTCGTGATCAGTCCGATTTCACGTTCACTAAGGCCTCCGACGGCGAGCAGGTCGTCGGCGGCAAAGGCTCGAGCACCGTATTCAACGTCGACGCCGACAACAGCGACGAGACGAAAATAGACGCCGAAGGCTGGGCGGGCTCTACCGTGAAGACCGTCAAACTCGGCTACAGGATCGACGGCGGTGAGACGATCTTCAACGAGAATCACGTCAAGCTGATTGAGGTGGACGAGGAAGACGCGATCCTCAACTATGCCGGCAAATACGGATTCCGTTTCAGAGTGAACATACCGCTGAGCGAACTTCCCGCGGGCGATCATTATATCAATCTCGTCATGCAGGAGGAGGAAGGCGGCGAAGTCCTCGTCGGAAGCAACGGCGGCAAGGAATATCTGCTGTTCTATTACGACACCGAAGAGGAAGACGAAGATACGACGGCGGCTGTGACCGACGCCGTGAGCGACGCCGCGACCGACGCCGCGACGGACGCCGCCACAGACGCCGCGACAGACGGTGCGACTGACGCCGTCACCGGCGAGCAGAACGATTCTGTGACGACCGGAGCGGAGACGGAAGGCACGCCCGGAAAAGGACTGTCGGCGGGCGCGATCGTCGCCATCATCGCGGCGGCTGTCGTCGTGATCGGCGTCGTTGTCCTGATCCTTTTGAAGAAAAAGAAAAAATAAAACGGTATAACAGCAAAAACAGGTTGAGACAGTGATGCTCAACCTGTTTTTTTCATCTGATTTGGCGCTTCGCGCCGGCTGAATTGACCTGCGGTCAGCTAAATTCGCCTGACGGCGAGCTGAATCGACCTGCGGTCAATTCATGCTCGCGACGACGACCTTGAGAGTCGTCTGCAGATCCATATACGTTACGGTGACCGTCGTTTCGCCTATGGCGAGCGGTTTTATCGCGCCCTCCGGCAGGCCTTTTCCGGGCGTGCCTTCCGTCTCCGCTCCGGTCGTCACAGAATCGTTCTGCTCGC
>JAGDCE010000125.1 GCA_017958705.1 Clostridia bacterium | reverse complement strand
GTCGAAAAAATCAAGTACAGCCGCGGCAGCGTCACGCAGATTTTTTCGGGTCACCGCAAGCGGGTTTGAGGGGTGGGAAACCCACCAAGAATGTCGGCGTATAGGGGTTCCCCGCCGCGAACCGGAGAGCGGCAGAGGTTCCCGCGCCGACTCCTTATACTCCGCGGAGCGTCACTCTTTCTTTTCGTACGGGATCCAGATCTTCATATCGGTATCGCCTCGGTTGGCGAATGCGTGATACGGTATCATTTTCAGCGGCGAGGGGCGCGCATCGGCGACGACCGCCGGCAGACCGAACACGCCGTCCGTCACGGAAAATCCCTTTCCGGTCAGCACCGCCTCTGCAAGATGTTCGTTATCGACTCCCTCGGCGCACATCACGAACGGTCCGTACGAGACGGCGGCAAGTCCTCTGTCCGCCTCGACGCGGTTGTCCGCGAAATTCAGCTTCGGCCCGATCACGGGCGCAAACGTTATCACGTCGCCCGCATCAGCCGTCACGGTCAGATAACCGCGCAGCGGCGCGGCGTTGACCGCTGTACCGTTCTTATAAATCGCGTATTCTTCGCACCAGCCGGGGACCCTGACGTGAAGCGTCGTCACGGCCGATACCGTTATATCGACTCTGCCTTCAAACGGATAGCGCGTCGACTGCTCGATCCGCACTCCGTTCACGTCCGCCTCCGAATCCATAAACTGCTCCACCCAGACGCCGGACCCGTCGTATCTGTACATGAAATCGCCGATCGACGGTATGAACCTCGTTATATTCGGCGGGCAGCACGAGCATCCGAACACCTTGACGCGCGACGTTATCGGGAAATGGACGCCCGGGCGTCTCACCCTGTCCCTCAGATCTATCTGCTGCGCGTTCTCGTAGAAGAACGACGTGCCGTCCATGCTCAACCCGGACAGGAACCCGTTGTATATCACGCGCTCCGCGACGTCCGCGTATTTCGAATCGCTGTCAAGACACGCCATCCTTCGCGCGAACAGCGCCAGCGCCAGCGCCGCGCACGTCTCCGCGTACGCCGTGTCGTTCGGGAGTTTGAAATCCTCCTCGAAGCTCTCACCGGCGGCGGTCGATCCGATAGAGCCGGTTATATACATCTTGCGCTGTGAAATATTGTCGAAAAGGCTTTTGCAGGCGTGAAGCAGCCCCTCGTCTCCGGTGCGCTTCGCCACGTCCGCCATCGCGCAGTAGAAATAGCACGCACGCACGGCGTGACCCCACGCGGTCAGCTGTTCGCGCGCCGGCAGATGGTCCTGTGAATAATGGCTGTGTATGCTGTCTTTCCCGGGCTTAGAGCCGAGACCGCGCTTTTCGACGAAAAACCTCGCCAGATCGAGCCACTGTTCATCCTTCGTACGGTCGTGCAGCTTTACCAGCGCGAGCTCTATCTCCTCGTGTCCGGGAGACGAGAAATCCGCGCTCCCCTCGTCCATAAAAACGCGCTTGATCAGCTTCATGTAGTCGATCATCAGCGACAGGAACTTGTCTTTTCCGGTCGCACGCTCGTACGCCAGCGCCGCTTCGAGCAGATGACCGGCGCAGTAAAGCTCGTGGCAGTCGCGGTCCTTGAATATCATATCGGGCTGAACGCACTGGAAATAGATGTTGAAATATCCCTTGTACGGACCTTCCTTGATCCTGCCGCGCTCGATGCAGTCTACCAGATGATCGACGCGCGCCTCTTCCTCCGGCATCGGCGACTGCCGCGTCAGATACGCGACGGACTCCATCCATTTCGCCACGTCGGAATCCCAGAAAAAGTGGGGCTGACCGGGATCGCCTTTTTTGTAATCCATTTCGAACGCGCCGATGCGGCCCGTCTCGTAAAATCTGTCGTAAACACTGTCGAGCGTCACGTCGCGCACGAGCTTCTGCTTGTCCGCCCAGAATCCGCTTCTTATCCTGATCTTGTCAAACGGTATCGGATCGCTCATTTTTTTCCGCCTTTCAGTATTCTTATTGATTCTTCATATCCGTATTCGCCGGAAAACAGACTTGACGATCCGCATACGAGCGCGTCCGCGCCAGCCTCCGTCATGATCCCGGCGTTCTTAAAGCTGACGTTTCCGTCCGCCTCGATGATCTTGTCCGGCATCGCCGCCCTCGCCCGGCGTATTTTTTCTATCGTCTCCGGTATCAGCTTCTGCCCGGCGTGGCCGGGTCTCACCGTCATTATAAGCACGCCGTCGGCGCATCCCTCAAGTCCGGCGCAGACGCCGGCCGGCGTCTCCGGGTCGAGAGCGATCAGCGCTTTCGCGCCCATCTCCCGTATCGCTTCGCAGACGCGCACGGGGTCGCGGCTCGCCTTGTAATGGAAGCTCACCCAGTCGCCCTCGCCGATCGGGAAATACCCGAGCTTGTCCCCGGGGCGATCTATCATCAGATGTATGTCGAGCGGTTGGCTGAATTCGCGTTTTATCGCTTTCATCAGTTCCGTGCCGAGCTGGATATTCGGCACGAAAGACCCGTCCATCACGTCGATATGGAGCAGATCGGCTCCCGCCGCGATCAGAGCCGATATCTCTCCGTACATACGGAGCTGGTCGGCGCACATCAGCGAGGGGTTTACAAAGATCCTTCTCAAATGCAGTCCTTTCAGCAGAAAAGCGGAGATGACTCCGCTTTTTGCGTTATACGTTTATCTTCGTCACTATCCTGATGACGAGGCACAGCAGCAGCTGATATCCGAGCGCGTGAAGCGCCGATATCGCGTCGAAAGTGCCGGTCATAATCAGTATGATGCTGAACAGCAGTCCGATGATGACCGCCAGGAAGCAGATCACCATGTTTATCTTTGACGAGTACACCGTCTTGTCGCAGAGCATCAGCGTGCGCAGCAGCGCCTTTACGCTGTTGCGCGACACCACGGCGCCGCGGCTCGATTTGCTGACGTCGCCTCTGCGCTCGTTCTCGCGCGATCTTATGAGCCTGCAGTGATATATCTCAGTATCGAGACGGTCTTTTATCATTTTGGTGTCTATGTTCGGGTCGAGCGTGCGTATCGCAACGCAGCGCGTCGAGGTGGAGAGCTGTTTTATAACGGACAGGAAGTCCTTGTCCATCTCGTATTCGATATAGAACTTCGCGCAGAGCACGTCGTTTATTATCATGTACATTATGCGGCTCTTGTCGTCCTTCTCGTACTGCTTGTCGTCGAGCGTGTATTGAGGATCGAGCTTGCTTCCCATGTACGTTGCGGAGCCCAGAAGCACCTTTTGCGAGTCGATCGTGGCTTCGACGCCGCCCTCGACCGCGTTGTCTATCGTAACGTCGCGGGAGAATTCGTGATAATCGTGCGCGGCTTTCTCGCAGATCGTCTGGATCGGTCCTCCGATCTTGCGGAAGAGGCTCGTCAGCACGTACATGATGTGATCCATGCGGCTCTCGTTGAACACGCGCACCGACGTGATCTTATCAAGCGACGGCGGAAACACGTCGCTGTCCTCGAACGACACGACCGACGCGTCGGCGTACTCCTCGGCGGCGGCTTCGCTTATCACGCAGCTGTCGTCGGCGTACGTCTTCTTGGCGCAGGAGAACGACGGCAGCGTTATCGCGGAGAACACCGCGGCGGGCATGCAGAGCGCGGACGCCGTGTACGCGGCGTTGATCGCCGGTCCGAGATCTTTCCTGACTATAAGCACCACGGCGAGGACGCCCGCGAATATCAGCGCGAGCACCGGGAACATCAGGTTTACGTAGTTCTTCGTCGTCGTGCTCTTCATATTCGAGGCGGCGAAGCCGCGCACGAAATTGGTCTTGGAGATGCGGAGCATCGTCGGATCCTCGGGCACGTAGTCGTAGAATTCGCGGTCTTCCGCGGAATTCTTCCTCGGCGTGTACGATTCCATAACGAATTTGGGCTTGTTGCCGACGCCTGAGATTATGCGGAAGTTGAGCGTGTCGCGCTTGATGCAGCGCAGCTCCGCGGCGAGCATCAGCACTACCGACAGCGCCGAAGCGGACATAAGCGGATGCGCGGCGGGTTTCCCCGTGATCGCGGCTATGATGCCGTAAATGAACGTGAATATCACCGCCAAAGCTCCGACGGACGACGCCGTAGCCTTGCCGGAGAATACGCCCTTGAGTCCTGAGACTATGTATTTCACGGCGAATATCGCGCAGAACGCGAACAGCTGCAGATCGATCAGTATGAACACGGACGGGTTGTTTTCGGGCGAGCAGAAGAACGGGAATTTGTCGCCCGAGAACGACAGACATTCGTAGATGAACACGAGCGCCGCAAAGACCGAGCTGAAGATCAGGGCGAGCTTCGTCGAAGAATAATTCTTCTTGAACGTGTCGAGGAACGTCTTTCTCTGATCGTACGAGGTGAATTCGTCGAAGCCGCGCGCCGCCGCTTCTTTTCCGTCATCCCCGTCGTCTTCCGCCTCCGGCTCGTCCTTTTCGTCGCCAGGCAGATCCGCGTAAGTCTGCGCGAGCTCCGGTTCTTTTTTCTCCGGCGCCTCGCCGAACGCCTCCATTATCGCCTCGTCGGATACGGAATAGCTTCCGTTCTTTTTGCCGTACTGGGAGTCCCCGGAGTTTTCGTTCAGTTCCGCGATCGTCAGGTCTTCGAATGCGACGTCGTTCTGCTCCGGCTGCTTGAACTGCCTCGTCTCACCGCCCTCGTAATCCTCGGGCGGGGCGCTTATCGCGTCGTGAACGAAGGGGTCGTCGTCGCCGTCCCGCATGACGGTCGTCTTCTCCTTCTCATGCGACTTTACGTCTATCTTTGTGACGTCGACGATTATCATATCGTCGTCGTTGTCGGGATCGGGTTCAGGTTCGGGTCCGGGTTCAGGTTCGGGTCCGGGTTCGGGTTCGGGCTCGGATCCGGGTCCGGGACCGGGTTCTGGTCCGGATATCTCCTGCTCCGGCTTTTTCTCGTCCTCGTCAGGTTCCGGATCGGAGAACATAGCGCCGATCTCATTCGCGAAATCGGTCAGATCCTTCTCGGTCGGCACCTGCTGCGGCTCCGTGTCGTCTTTCGGCAGCTCTTCCGGGGACGGCACGTCCTCGACCTTCTCCGGCTTCACCGGTCCGTCGTCGATGTCGACGACGTCGTCCGGCTCCTGCTTGTTCTTATCGCGGACCTTCTTTTCGCGCTGTTTCTTGCGGTCTTTCTTTTTCTTTTTCTTTTCTTCCTCGGCGTCGAAGTAACGGTCGAGCAGACGGATCTTGTCCGTGATGCTCTTGACGCTCTCCGGGTCGATAGAACCGGTATCGGTCCTTATACCCTCGATATCGTCGACAGACTCCGGATCTATCTCTTCCACGAACGGCTCTTCTTCCTCCGCGGGAGCCGGTTTATCCGCGATCTCCTCGTCGTCTATGTCAAGCACGATCTTGAGCTGATTTACGAGATCGTCGACGGACATGTCTTTTTTATTCTTGTTTTCCATCTGAGCCTGCCTTTCTTCAAAGCGAATTTCTGACTTTTGCCGCGTATGAGAGTATCACCGCCGCGGCGCAGGATACGTTGAGCGAATTTATCTTGCCGAACATCGGTATGCTTACGGTGTAATCGCAGTTTTCTTTAACTATCGGCGAGACGCCGTCGCCCTCGGAGCCGAACACGAACGCCGCGGCGCGGTCGAGCGGAGCTTCGTAGACGCTCTGTCCGTCCGCCTCGGCGGCGTAGCACCAGACGCCGCGCTTTTTGAGCTCCTTAATGCAGGCGGCAACGTTCGGTACCTTTACGACCGGCACGAATGATACCGCGCCGGCGGACGCCTTGGCCGTGACCGAGCCGAGCGTCGCCGAACGGCGTTTCGGGATTATCAGTCCGTGAACGCCGGCGCATTCGCAGCAGCGAAGCAGCGCGCCGAGGTTGTGCGGGTCTTCTATGCCGTCCGCTATCGCGATGAACGGAGGCTTCCCTTCCTTTTCGGCCTTCGCGAATATATCGTCGAGCTGTGCGTATTCGACGGCGGAGGCGTACGCGCAGACGCCCTGATGGACGCCCCCGGCGCAGAGCTTGTCGAGCTTCTGCTTCTCCGCGTCGATCACCGGGATCCCGAGACTTTTCGCCGTCGCCGCGATCGTCGTGACCGATCCCTCGCGCCTTCCGCGCTGGATCAGGATCTTGTCGACCGTCCTGCCGGATCTCAAAAGCTCCGAAACGGCGTTTCTGCCGAAGATGAGGTTTTCATCCGGCTCTTTTTCTTTTTCCGTATATTTCTTCTCTGTCATATCTGTCCCTCAGCGAAGCTGATTCCGGATTATTTTGCCGCTTATCGTCTTAGGCAGCGAATCCCGGAACTCCACAATGCGCGGATATTTGTACGGCGCCGTGTGCTCCTTGACGTATTTCTGGATCTCTTTCTTCAGATCCTCCGTGCCTTCCTTGCCCTTGACGAGCACGACGACGGCTTTGATTATCTGTCCGCGTATATCGTCGGGCACGGCGGTGACGCCGCATTCGAGCACGTACGGCAGCTCCATGATGACGCTCTCGATCTCGAACGGACCGATGCGGTAGCCGGACGACTTGATCACGTCGTCGACTCTGCCCACGTACCACAGATAACCGCCCTCGTCGCGCCACGCGGTGTCGCCCGTGTGGTACACGCCGCCGGAGAACGCCGCGTCGGTCTTCTCCTTGTCCTTGTAATAGCCCATGAACAGACCGCACGGTCTGCCGCGGTCAAGCCGGATGACGATCTCGCCGGTCTCGCCTATCGGAACGCTCTTGCCGTCCGCGTCGACGACGTCGACGTCGTACAGCGGGCTCGGCGTGCCCATCGCGCCGACTTTCGGCGTCGTACCTACGAGGTTGCCGACGGAAAGCGTCGTTTCCGTCTGGCCGAAGCCCTCCATGATGGAAAGCCCGGTCGCGCGCTTCCACTGCTCGAACACCTCGGGGTTGAGCGCTTCGCCCGCCGTGCTCGTGTGCTCGATCGAGGAGAGATCGTATTTTTTCAGATCCTCCTTGATGAAGAAACGGAACATCGTTGGCGGCGCGCAGAACGTCGTTATGTGATATTTCGCGAAAAGCGGGAGTATGTCGTCCGCGTGGAAGCGGTCGAAATCATACGTGAAAACAGGTGCCTCGGACATCCACTGTCCGTAGTATTTGCCCCAGAGCGCTTTGCCCCAGCCCGTGTCGGAGATCGTGAAATGGAGTCCGTCCGGGTTGACGTTGTGCCAGTATTTGGCGGTTATGTAGTGACCTAACGCGTAGCGGTAGTCGTGCATCGCTATCTTCGGATATCCGGTCGTGCCGGAGGTGAAGAACATCAGCATCGGATCGAAGCCGCAAGGCGTGTCGGCGCGGCGCGGGTATTCGTCGGAGAATTTCACGTATTCGCCGTCGAAATCGAGCCAGCCGTCGCGGCGGCCGTGAGACATGATCTTGATGATGCCGGGGAACCCCTCGGCGGCCTGCTCCGCCTGCTCCGCGACGTCTCCGTCGCCCGTGCAGACGATGGCGTTGACGTCCGCGGCGCCGAAGCGGTATTCGAAATCGTGCTTCATCAGCTGATTCGTCGCCGGTATCGCGATCGCGCCGATCTTATGAAGGGCGGTGAGCAGGAACCAGAACTGGTAATGGCGTTTGAGCACGAGCATGACTTTGTCGCCGCGCTTTATGCCGAGCGATTCGAGATAGTTCGCCGCCATCGCCGAATTGCGCTTGATATCCGAAAACGTGAAGCGGCGCTCCGTCTTGTCGGCGGACAGATGAAGCATCGCAAGCTTGTCCGGCGTACGGTCGGCGATCGCGTCCACGATATCGAAGCCGAAATTGAATCTGTCCTCGTTCTTGAACGAGATGCCGTCGAGCAGACCTTCCTTGTCCGTGTGGACGTCGACGAATACCGACGCCGCGGGACATTCGTAATTCCTCGCGCGGCGCTGCGAAACTATCTTCTCGAACTTGTCCGGCTCGGTCCATTCATTCTTTTTGAGGATTATCGCGTAGAACGTGGCGCCCTCTTCCGAGAGCGCGACCATACCGTGCGGGTTGGCGGAATCGTAGTAAATGCTGTCGCCGGGATAAAGGATCTCCGTGTGGTTGCCGATGCGGAATTTCATGACTCCGGTCAGCATCACGTCGAATTCCTGGCCTTCGTGAGTGGAGGTGTGTATCTCGCCTTCCGCCGCCTCTTTCGAGTACGGCATCTCGACGAAGAACGGCTCCGCCGTCTTCTGCTTGAAAAGCGGCGCCATGTTTATATACTTGAAGCCTTTGCGGCGCGTTATCGGCAGACCTTCGCCCGCGCGGGTAAGCGAATAATTTGAAAGCGTCGGGCTTTCGCCGCGGATCAGATCCGTCGGGTCGACCCTGAGATGCTTCGCGCATTTATAGATGAAAGTGAAGCTGAAGTCCGTTCTGCCTTCTTCGTAGTTCTCGTATTCCTCAGGTGTCGTATCCGTAAGCTGCGCCATATCCGCGACGGATATGCCCATTATCTCGCGCAGCGTGCGTATCCTCTGCGCGACCTCGCGCAGCTGTGTTTTCAGATCTGTTTTTTCCATTTTAGCCTTTCACCGGCACCCGGCCAGGTAACGTATAATAATACATGATATATCTTATCACAATACGGCTGATTTGTCAAGCGGCAACTTGTGCATACAGTGTGTCAAAGTGTTGACTTTTTGTCTTTTTTATGGTATTGTAAAATTGAATCACGCGTAACGCGGGCAGGGTCACGGCCGGCCGCGCGTGCGCGGCGGATAACGGAGGCGTATATGGCGAAGATCAAGGTGATGACGGCGGACACTCAGGCGATCGCACGCCGTCTGTACGGGGAATATATCAAACGCTCGGACAGATACGAGCTCGCCGTGTCGCTGCCGGACGCGTCGCTTTGCGAGCCGTATCTGCGCAGGCACAAGGTCGATATGATCATAATGGATCTGATGACCGGCGACGGAGAGAGCGCGTTCGGTATTGCGAAGCGCATAAAAGAAAAATACCCGGCGATAAAAATCATCGCAGTCGCGTCGGTGCCGGAGCACAGCTGGCCGGAGCGCGCGAAAAAGATCGGCGCCGACAGCTTCTGGTACAAGGAGACAGACGACTCGGATCTGATCGACGTGATGGACCGCACGGCGGAGGGCGGGTCGGTGTATCCGGATAAGCTTCCCGAGGTCATGCTCGGGCTCGCCAGAAGCACGGAATTCACGGAAAGGGAGCTCGAGGTGCTGCGGATAATCACGACAGGCGCGACGAACGGCGACGTCGCCGAAGAGCTCGGCATTTCGGAAAACACGGTAAAAACGCACGTGCGCAGCATGCTCGCAAAGACCGGCTTCCGCAGCCGTACCGAGCTCGCGATAAAAGCCCGCGTGACGGGGATAGCGCTGAAATGAAAAAGTATTACGAAGCGTACGATGAGCGCTATAAAACGATACACGAAAAAGGATACGGCTGGTTCAGCGACGAGCGGACGCCGATAGTGGAAGAGACGGCCGCAAAGTACGTGCCGAGCAAAAGCGTTCCCGTGCTTGAGATCGGATGCGGAGAGGGCAGGGACGCGATACCGCTTCTGCGGCTGGGATACGACGTGACGGCGACCGACGTATCCGCCGAAGCGATCGAATACTGCAAAAACAGATATCCGGAATACGCGGAATACTTCCGCACGCTCGACTGCCTCGGCGGCACGGATCCGAAGCGGTACGGATTCATATATTCCGTCGCAGTCGTACATATGCTGCTGACCGATGAAGACAGAGCCGGGTTCTACCGGTTCATAAAGGAGCATCTGTCGCCCGGCGGCGCCGCGCTCATCTGCTCGATGGGCGACGGAACGTCGGAAAAATCGACCGACGCGGCCGACGCCTTCACAACGTTTGAAAGGGATCATCCGTCGGGAAAGATAAAGGTCGCCGGCACGTCGCTTCGAACGGTCAGCTTTGAGAACTTTGAAAAAGAGATAACGGAGAACGGGTTGACAACCGTAGAGAAAGGAATGACGAACGGCGCGCCGGATTTCCCGTTTCTGATGTACGCGGTCGTCAGATGATCAGAAAAGGAGTCGGCTGCGGGAACCCCCACCGCTCTCCGGTTCGCGGCGGGAAACCACTATCACACCGACAATCCTTGGGGGTCCCCACCCCTCATACCCGCTTGCGGTGACCCGAAAAAATCATCGCGTCACTGCCGTGACCATGCTCGATTTTTTCGACCGCTGCGCCTTCCACGCATTGCTCCATCCGCCCCTGGCGGGAACCCCCACCGCTCTCCAGTTCGCGGCGGTGAACCCCTGTGGCGGCGCAATGCTCGTCACCCCCCAAACCCCCTGTTCCCCTCCCGGGAACCCCCACCGCTGTTCGCGGCGGGGAACCCCGGCTCCCGCAGATCAGAGATCTGAGGGGGCGCGATGCCGTAGGGGTCGGCGCCCACGACGACCCGCCGTTCCCCTGTAGGGTGGGGGCTTACGTGAACCCCCGTTGCTCTCCGGTTCGCAACGGGGAACCC
>JAGDCE010000124.1 GCA_017958705.1 Clostridia bacterium | reverse complement strand
TGCCCGAGCCGGCGGGTCCGGACAGGACGAATACCGTTCCTTTTTTCATTATCATTCCTCCGCTGCGTCGAGTTTTTCGGAAAGCGACTCCGCCGACAGTGCCGACAGGATTATATGATCGCTGTCGGTGACGATGACCGCTTTCGTTTTTTTGCCGCACGTCACGTCGATGAGCCTGCCGCTGTCCTTCGCGTCGCTCACCATGCGTTTGACCGGCGCGGATTCGGGCGAACACACGGCTATTATCCTGTCGCCCGACACCATGCTGCCGTAACCGATACCGATGAATTTCATACTACCGCCTCACTCTATATTCTGTATCTGTTCCCTGATCTTCTCGATCTCGCATTTGATCGCCACGACGTCAGCGGTGATCGCGGCGTTCTGCGCCTTCGAGCCGGTCGTGTTCGCCTCGCGGTTCATCTCCTGGCACCAGAAATCGAGATTGCGCCCCGCGGGTCCGTCGCCGTCGAGCGTGTCGTAAAACGCCTTGATATGCGAGCGCAGACGGACGGTCTCTTCATCCGTGGCGACCCTGTCGGCGAATATGGCGCACTCTGTGAGCACTCTGCTCTCGTCCGCCGCGGTCCCGGTCTCAGAAAGGGTCTCTTTGAGTTTCTTGTACAGACGAGCTTCGTATTCCTTCACGGCGTCTCCGGCGCGCGATTCGACGTCATCTACGAGCGAAGAAACGGTCCCGAGCTTAGTTTTCACGTCCGCCACGAGCCTCTGCCCTTCCGCGGCGCGCGCCGCGTCGAATCTGTCGGCAGCTTCTATGAGCACCGTCTTTATGCGCTCCCAGTCCGCTTCGAGGTCGTCTTCTTTTTTGGTTACGGTGAAAACGTCCCTGTTCTCGGCGACTTTCATCGTCGTTATGTCGTCGGGAAGTGAGAATTCGTCGCGAAGTGTCCTTAACGCGCCGACGTACTGAGCCGCGAATTCTTTATCGAGCGTCAGTGTCGCCCCTTCGTTTGCCGGAACGTCGACGCTGACGTAAACGTCGAGCTTCCCGCGGTTGATGCCGTATTCGAGCAGAAGCGGCTTGACCCTCTCCTCCGCGAACGTGTAGGCGCGCGGCAGCTTGACGGAGACGTCGAGAGTCCTGTTGTTCACTGATTTTATCTCGACCGTAATATCGTAGTTGTCGATATTCTTCCTGGCTCTGCCGTAGCCCGTCATACTTTTTAACATTTTCTGATATCCTTTACGAGTACACAATATAGTAATACAAAATATATTATAGCGCAAGTGATCGCATTTGTCAACTTTTTTTCCCATTCATCAAAAAGTATTTACGATAAGGTCATAATTTCGGAAAATCAGAGCTGATTTTTTTTTGAAAAAAGGGGTTGACAAAAGGCTTTGATTGTGATATAATGCACAAGCAATCCGAAAGAATCTGCTATGGCGGAATAGCTCAGTTGGCTAGAGCAACCGGTTCATACCCGGTAGGTCGTGGGTTCAAGTCCAACTTCCGCTACCAATGGCCCGTTGGTCAAGAGGTTAAGACACGGCCCTTTCACGGCTGTAACAGCAGTTCGAATCTGCTACGGGTCACCAAAAATCCTGCGCAACAGCGCAGGATTTTTCCTTTTTCACTATTCACTCTTCACTATTCACTTTTCACTTTCGCTTATTCCCACGCAGGATTTTTGGGATTTAAGAGATAATAGCGGATAACAAAACAAAAAAAGTCCTTTCGCAAAAAGACGAAAGGGCTTTTTTCGTTGCGTGTCAAATCATTTGTTTTTGTCCGCGATATATCCTTCGATCCCCTGTTTCAATCTCCTCAGACCGTCAATAAGCGTCTGTCTCGGGCAAGCGATATTGATGCGAAGGAAGCCTTCTCCGCCTTTTCCGTACACAGCGCCGGCGGTGATATACAACCCCGTTGTTTTCCTGATAAAAGCGGCAACTTCCCTGCTCGGTCCGATCGCGGAAATGTCGAGCCACAGCAGATACGTAGCCTGACCTTTCACGAGCGACGCGGCCGGAACGTTTTCCTTTATGAAATCGCCGAATATCCTTCTGTTTTCGGAAACGTATCCTCTCAGCTGATCGAGCCATTCGCCGCCTCTTGTGAACGCGGCGATCGCACCGACTGTTGCGAACGCGTTAGGTTCCGCGACCTCGTCGGTATTTATTGCGCGGTTGACTTTATGGCGCAGCGTCGGATCCGCGACGTATATAGCGGAAGTTTTGACGCCCGCGAGATTGAACGTTTTCGTCGGCGCGACGCACATTATGCAGTTGTTCATGCAAGTCTCAGACACCGACGCGAACGGGACGTATTCCGTTCCCGGCTCCGTCAGATCGCAGTGTATCTCGTCGGATATCACCGTCACGTGATATTTCGCGCACAGTTCGCCGACGCGGGCGAGCGTTTTCCTGTCCCAGATCTTTCCGACCGGGTTGTGAGGATTGCACATTATCATCAGCGTCGTCTGCGGATCGGAGAGTTTTGCTTCAAGATCGCAAAAATCTATCGAATACGTGCCGTTATCATATACGAGCGGGCATTCGAGTACGCGGCATCCGTTGTTGATAGTGCTGTTGTAAAATATATTGTACACGGGCGTCAGCAGCAGCACGTTTTCGTTCGGCGTCGTCAGTTTTCTGACGATGCTTGAAATGGCGGCAATGACGCCGGTGCAGAACATCAGCCCTTCACGTTCCATCGTAAATCCGTGTCTGTCGCGCCACCAGCCGATATAAGCGTCGTACCATTCGTCCGTCACGTCTGTGTAACCGAAAATACCGTGCGCGGCGCGGGCTTCGAGCGTCTCGATTATTTCGGGCGCCGTTTTGAAATCCATATCGGCGACCCACATGGGAAGCTCGTTTTCACCGACCTTCCATTTGATGCTGTCCGTTTTTCTTCTGTCGTATACCGTATCGAAATCGTATTTCATCTTAACCACTCCGGCCTTTCGGAAGTTTTGTCAATATCGGAGCAAATGATCTTGATATCCGCGGGATCCACCTTGTCGCGCTCGATTATGAGCTCGCCTATGTGTTCGGCTTTTATCGTCCCGCTTTTCGGGTTGAAAACGCTGTCGGCAAAACCGGTTATCTCCGCCTCAACGGTCGAGTATTCAAACGCCAGCGTCGTGTTGATCAGCTTGCAGTTTATCATCTTCAGATTGTCAATATAGCACATGCCCTGAAGGCTTTCTATCGTGCAGTTTATCAGCGTCAGATCCTTCGAATTCCAGCCGAGGTATTCGCCCGAGATGAACGAATCGCGCACCGTCACGTTTTTGCTGTTCCAGAAGGCGTCTTTTGTCAGAAGACGGGAGTTTTTTATGAAGACGTTTTCGGTGCCGTCGAATGAATAGTTGCCGTCAAGCGTCAGTCCGTCGATCTCAAGATCGCGGCTGTTCATACAGAAATACGGCCCTTTCGCGGCGGTGACGTTCTTCAGTTTTACGCCTTCGCAGTGCCAGAGCGTCTCCTCCGCGTTGTGGAAAGTAACGTCGGTCAGCGAAAGGTTTTTACATCTTCTGAAATTCTTCGGCGCCTCGATGACCGAATCGGTGATATCCAGATCGCGCGAATACCAGACGCCCGCGCGCGCCATCTCGAACCACGTGCAGTGCGCGGCTTTAACGTTTTCGCAGTACCAGAGCGGATATTTCCAGCGGAACAGACAATATGATATATCGACGTTCCGGCACTCCTTCAGCGGCGACTCACCGTCGTCAAAAACGCTGTCCTCGACGCGCACGCCGTCAATGCCGTAGAGCGCTCTTTCTCCCTTGAATCTTCCCTGTCTGAAAATCTGCATGATCCGA
>JAGDCE010000123.1 GCA_017958705.1 Clostridia bacterium | reverse complement strand
GTAGAATTCGATCCATTCGTTCAGCTCGAAAATACAGCGGACGTCGGTAAGGGAAGACTCTCTGTTGTTGAAACCATCCGCAGTGCCGGCACAGTTGCCTTTGATGGTCACGCCGCGAAGGACGGACGGATCTCTGTCGTCGAGATCGATGAGATTGAGTTTGCCGGTGAGTTTTGCCGGCTCGGCGTCGCCTCCGCTCTGCGCGGTCGTGCCGTTTCCGGAACCGCTGCCGGACGCGCCGCTGTCAACGCTGCCGGCATCCGTCGTGACGGCGCCGGTGCCGCCGGAGTTATTGCCCTTGCAGGCGGCGATGCCGACGAGCATCGAAAGTATAAGCACGATGGTAAGTATTTTTCTCATTGAAAGCCTCCTTGATAATTGTTTGTTCTGATCATATACGCTCAGAGCAAAATACGGCGCGTGGAGTTCCTGTCGGACAGGCACGCCGCGCCGGTCGCCTGATATTCCGGAATGAGCAAACAAATGAGGTCTGCGGCAATATACCCGAGCGGTTGATACGATTATAACACCAGCGCGCGCATTTGTCAAGTTTTTTTATTGAATTTGACGTGCGGACCACTGTGACCGTAAAACGGTGCAACGAATCGGGATTTATCGGTATTATTCATAAAAATCGGTATCCGGTGAAGGAAAATGATTTAAAATCACACAAACATCTTGACTTAACGCAAAATTTATTATATAATAACATCATGAAGAAGACGTGCGTCTTCAACGATCTATCGAAAGGAACATATCATCAGATGAAAAAAATCACAGCATTGCTTCTGGCCGTTCTGATGCTCCTCGTATGCGCGGCGGCCGCCGGGTGCGCGGAAAACAAAGATCCCGCCGTGTCCGACGACACAGAAGACATAACGACCGCAGGCACCGATGCTACGACCGAAAGACTTCCCGATCCCGTACCGACGAGTCTCGATCTCGGCGGCGAGACGGTGACGTTCCTCGTCAGAGGAAGCAGCTACAACGAGTGGGAAAGTCAGGACATATTTGAAGAGGAAGACTCCGACGACCCGATCAAATCCGCGGTATTCAAACGGAACATGACGCTTCAGGACAAATATCACTGCGTCATAGCTCAGTACGGCTCGAGCAGCCCCGGCTCCGACGCGAAAAGAGCGATAAACGCGAACACCGACGAATATCAGGTCCTCATGTGCGACACGGGCGAGACGCTCGGTCTGGCGCAGTCTAATCTGCTGAGAGACCTCTCCGCCACGGAAGGCATAGATCTCAGGAACCCGTGGTGGGATCAGAACCTCGTCACCAACTGTTCGATCGGCGGCAGGCTCTATTTTGCGACGGGCGATATCTCCATAATGGACAACGACGCGACGTGGGTCATGATGTTCAACAAGAAGCTCATCACGGACCTCGACCTCGAATCCCCGTATGATCTCGTAAGGAACAATCAGTGGACGTACGACAAGATGTACGAGATGATGAATGCGGCGAAGCTCGACGCGAACGGCAACGGCAAGGTTGATATCGATACGGATATATTCGGATTCGTGACTCACAACTCATCGCTCGGCGCGTTCTACTACGCCGCGGGTCTTAAAGTTGTCGAAAAAGACGCCGACGACATCCCGTACTTCCCGGAGCAGAACTCGGAATACGTCAACCTCGTGCTTGAAAAGAGCATAAAGATGTGGTCGGACAAAACTCTTACGTCATCGGCCGACCGCGAAGGCTACGATATGCCGACGCTTCAGAGCATATTCGAGGAGGGGCGCAGCCTGTTCCTCGGTGAAGTCATGCAGCTCGTCTTCCGTCTGCGCGAGATGAACATAGACTTCGGTCTGATCCCGTTCCCGAAATACAACTCCGAGCAGAAGAACTACGGCCACTTCGTGCACAGCACGTCGGCCATGCTCTCGATCCCCGTATCCTGCAAGAACATAGACAAGATCGCTCCGTTCGTCGAGGCGATGGCTTACGAGTCGATGTACACGCTGACTCCGGCGTACTATGAGACGGCGCTGACCGGCAAGTACTTCCGCGACCCCGAATCGAACGACATGCTGACTATAATCCTTCAGTCCCGCACGTTCGACCTCGGCTCGATCCACATGTTTAACTGGGGCTCGCTCGGCTCCGTGTTCACGGATCTTCTTTCCAAAGGCTCCGCCTCCTACGCTTCAACTTACGCGAAGAAGATAAAGAGCGCGAAGAAAGCGCTTGACAAGAGCCTCGCCAAACTCCTGAAGTAAACGCAATAAAGCGCCCCGCGGGGCGCTTTTTTTATTGAGTTATTTACGCTTTTGGTGAAAATTAAAAAAAAGTCTTGACTTACACGAAATTTTATTATATAATACTGCTGATATAAGACGTACGTCTTAAACGATCTATCGAAAGGAACAGTACAGATGAAAAAGATTACGGCATTGCTTCTGGCGGCTCTCATGGTCCTCGTATGCGCGGCCGCCGTCGGATGCGCGGACAACAACGATCCCGCCATCTCCGACGACACCGAAGACGTGACGACGGTCGAAGAAGTTGTCGAAACAGACAGACTTCCCGACCCCGTACCGACGAGCCTCGATCTCGGCGGCGAGACCGTGACGTTCCTCGTCATCGGCGAAGGCTTTAACGGCACCGCCTGGAGGAGCCAGGATATTTTCGAGGAGGAAGACTCCGACGACCCGATCAAAGCCGCCGTGTTCAGAAGGAACATGACGCTGCAGGACAAATATCACTGCGTGATCGCCGAGGAAGTTGAAAACAACACCTCCGGCAAAGCCAAGACGTCGATAAACTCCGGCGCTGACGATTATCAGGTCCTGATGTGCGACACCGGCGGTACTCTCGCCCTCGCTCAGGCGAATCTGCTGAGAGACCTCAACGCGCTTGAAGGACTCGACATGAAGAACCCCTGGTGGGACCAGAACCTCGTCGCCAACTGCTCGATCGGCGGCAAACTCTTCTTCGCGACGGGCGACATTTCCATAATGGACAACGACGCGACGTGGGTCATGATGTTCAACAAGAAACTCATAACCGACCTCGACCTCGAATCACCGTATGATCTCGTAAGGAACAACCAGTGGACCTACGACAAGATGTACGAGATGATGACGCAGGCGAAGCGCGATGAAAACGGCAACGGCAAGGTAGACTGGGATATAGACAGCTTCGGATTCGCGACGCACAACTCGTCTCTCGGCGCGTTCTACTATGCCGCGGGTCTTAAAGTCGTCGAAAAAGACGCCGACGATATGCCCTACTTCCCCGAACAGGCGACCGAATACGTAAACCTCGTGCTTGACAAGAGCATCAAGCTCTGGACGGATAAGACGCTCACCTGGTCCGCCGACCGCGACGGTTACGGCGCCGTTGAGCTTCAGAAGATATTCGAGGAAGGCCGCGCGCTGTTCCTCGGCGAGGTCATGCAGCTCGTCTTCCGTCTGCGTGAGATGCAGATAGACTTCGGTCTGATCCCGTTCCCGAAATACAACTCCGAGCAAAAGAACTACGGTCACTTCGTGCACGCCACTTCCGCGATGCTCTCTATTCCGGTATCCTGCAAGAAGGTCGACAAGATCGCTCCGTTCGTTGAGGCGATGGCTTACGAGTCGATGTACACGCTGACTCCGGCGTATTACGAGACGGCTCTGACCGGCAAATACTTCCGCGACCCGGAATCGAACGACATGCTGACGATAATCCTTCAGTCCCGTACGTTCGACCTCGGCTCGACGCATATGTTCAACTGGGGCAACATGGCCGGTTCGTTCACCGAACTGCTCGCTAAAGGCTCCGACGCCTACGCGTCGACTTACGCCAAGAGGATAAAGAGCGCGAAGAAAGCGCTTGAAAAAGACCTCAAGAGGCTCCTCAAATAATTTAACGGCAACAAAAAAAGCACCTTGCTGTAAGGGTGCTTTTTTTGTTTTCATTTGTCGGAGATGAGCAGCTCCGCGAACGTTCCTCCGCTCAGCATCGGGCGCGTCCCGTAAGGTCCCGCGTATTCCGGATCGTCCGTCAGTATGCTTACCGTGAAAGTATACGCTATCTCGGTCGACGTGCCGTTCTCTTCTCTTATGAACTTCAAAGACACGGTATACGAGTCCGCCGAAGCCGAGACGACCTCGAGCGCATCGTATAAGTCTATAAACGATATCTCGGATGCCGCGCCGATCGCGGGAGTCGTCTTCGTTTTCACGCTGCCGGGGCTTAACAGGATGACGTCCTCTTCAAGCCAATCAAGGCTATTCGACGTGAATTTTGCGTATGATACGGCGCCGCCGGGCGAAAGCATCGCGTCGGCTATATCGCGCCTTGCATAGCGGTAGAGCGCGATCTGTCCGCAGTATAGCCCCGCGTACGCAGGATAAGCGGTACCGTTCACGGTGAGCCCGGGCACCCCGCCGCCTTCTTCGATCCTTCTGTATCCGAGATCTTCGAATACCGCGCCCGACGTGGATTCATCGGCAGCGGCGACGATAGCCGTGTCCGCGTTGTACAGCGCCGCATGAGCTTTTATGACCTCGTATACGACCGCCGCGGCCTTCGCTTTCGTCATTTCGTTCTCTGACACGCCGGGGTATTTTTCAAAATACGTGCCGCCGGTGAGCCTGAGCCCGCCGTCTTCCGTTTCTTCGATGATGAACGTTTCTTCACTGTACACGTCGTATTTGCGCGACACTACCGCCGTTACGCGGTACACGCCGCCGTTCTTTTCAACTACGCGCACGGTGCCGTCCGCAACGTGCATCCACTCGTTGCCGGCTGTTGTATAGACGTTGACGTAAACGTCGCCGTCAACGACGATGAACCTTGCCGAATCCTGTAAAAGCGCTTTTACCGTATCTGAAGGAAGCAGCTTTGAATACTTTTCATACCAGCCGCCGTACGTATGAAGCGCGCCTTTGACCGATACCAGCTCGATTTCCTGCATCTGATCCGGCAGATCGTAGAATTTGCCGAGATGATCCTTCATCCCGTCGGTCAGCGTTGCCGATCCTTCCGAATACGTTTCGTATTCCAGGCCGCTCAGGTTTACGGATCCGAATCTTACGGCGTTATACAGCTGCATAGCGTCGTTTATCGCTCCCACGATCCTCCGCTCTTCTTCGGTAACGGTCCGGTATCCGTCGAAGCCGACTTTGTCAAGTATGACGAGGGCTTCCGACAGATCGCTCTCGAACGTCTGTCTCGTCAGATTTGCGGCCGCCTCTTTCAGCAGTCCGGTGAACCGTAACAGCCAGGCGCTGTAAACGTCGGCTTTTTCGGACACGTATCTCATATCGAGTACTTCCCCGTCGATCTCGAACAGGGTCTTATACCCATCGTCGCCCAGTAACAGTTTAAGCGGATAAGTGTGGCGTGAGGATTTTCCGTCGTCGCCGCAGTTTCTTAAATACTCGGCGCAGATGATACTCATCACCGACCGTTTGTATCTGTCCGGTTCCGAATAATAATTGTCGACGCAGTATTGAAACGCCTCGTAAGATCTTTTCAGCCGGTCGTGCGTCGTCTCGTCGTATCCGTGATCGCAGAGCCTGTTGACGTTTTCCTCGACCGTTTTGTTTTTAGGATCGTATTTGTCTTCGTATTCCCAGCCGTACGCCGACAGTATCTTTGCCGTGACGGGATAGTCCCGATGAAGTTTTTCCGTGCTTACGTTTTCGCTGAAATACTCCTGCAGATGCCCTGCGCACTCGGACATATACGTGGCCGAGCACATTTCACCTGACGCCAGAGAGCCGTACAGGAAAGGCCCGGTGCGCGCCGTTGCGTCGTCCCATTCCATAGTTTTGCGGAGTTCGTCGTACAGCTTCTCCGTCACGAACGCCGTACAGATACCGGTGATAACTCCGTAATCTTCCGTTTTCAGCGTGTGCAGGCACACGTCGACGCCGTCTCCGCACTCTCTGAGTTTTTTCCACGCGGCGGTGGAAACGCCGTAATCTGCCATGTGATAGATCAGTCCGCGCGCGTCGTCCGGCAGCACTGCGTCCGCAATATCCGAAGTCATCGCCGGCTCCGTCGTCTCCGCGTCCGTATCGGGCTCCGTGACGTGCGTCTGCGCTGTCGTGTCCGTGTCCGTCACGGTATGCGCCGGTTTGGTGAACAATCCCGAGAAAAACGACGCGACCCCGTCCCGCACGGGCTTGACCGCCGCAAGGACGCCGAAGATGATCGCGGCAGCCGCCGCGGCGGCGAGGATGCTTTTCAGCCTGCCTGACACGCGGCCGTCAGCACTATTGAAGATCTTTTCCATTTTGGTTTTGTGCTTATCCGTCGGGGTCCAGTCCGCGCATATAGCGATCTCGCGGAAATCCCTTACGCCGGATTCGATCAGCACGTCGTTCAACGAATACTTAATACTCATAACCCGCCTCCTTAAGCTTGTCGGCGAGAAGCTTCTTCGCGCGGTAAACGCGGACGCCGACCGTCTTTTCCCTGAGACGGAGCGACGAAGCGGCTTCTTTGATCGACATGCCCATCACGCACACGAGGTAAAGCGGCGTGCGGTATTTGTCGTCCATATCGCGAATCAGCTTGACCGCCGCTTCGAAGGCGTCGCGTTCGAAAACGCGCTCGGCGGGATCGGAGAACGGATCCGGTACCGGCAGTGAGTCGATATCCTCCGTCTTCTCCGTTTTCCGCATGAGATCGTACGCTTCGTTTTTCGCTATCGCGATGACGTAACCCGCAAGTCCGTCGTCGTCGCGCCCGTCCGTTTTTTCGATATTCTTTGCTATTGACACGAAAGCGTTCTGCACGGCGTCTTCCGCAAGATCGCCGCAGATCCTGCGCGCCGCGGCGTACATCTTTTTGCCGTACTGCGCGTACAGGCGCTCGAGCTTCCGCCTCTGCGGCGCGTCGAGCGTTTCCGCCATGAACAACAGCATGATATCACTCCTTTCGTGTTGATACGGGCGCTTTTGCCCCGTGTTCCTGCTTATAAGACGGAAAAACGGGGCTTGATTTTTCGTTTATTTTGTAAATTGAACGTTAACTTTTGAGGTTTAAATAAGCTCCGCACCGGGCGCGGAGCTTATTTCTATTTTTACTGCAGTCTCATTACTTCGACCGGACCGGAGTTCGTATCCGACACCGTCCCGTTTCCGAAAACGCCGCAGCTGTTGTTGCCCCAGACGAGGAGCGTTCCGTCGGCTCTTATCGCCGCGGAATAGTGCGTGCCGGCGCCGCATCCGATGCAGCCCTCCATGATCAGCGAGGGCGACAGTTTATTCTGTCCGTCCGGTATGATCTGGCTGAAATTGTTGTAGCCGAAGCCGTAGACGTTTCCGTCGCGGCCGAGCATGATTATGTGCTCGTCCATGATGTACGCCGACTGCATACCCGTAGCTATCTTTTCAAGGCTTCCCGAGGCTTCGCCGGCGTTGAACGTCGTGACCGACCGCCAGCCGATGTAATACAGGTCGCCCGAGGTCTTTATCGCGAGGCAGTTGTGCTGACCCGTCGAGCAGAAGGCGAAATTCTCACCGAGCTTATACGGCGTTGTCAGCGTCGCTTCCCCGCTCGTGTTGAATTTGTTCCATCTGTTGTCGCCGAGCACGTACAGATCGCCGTTCTCCTTGATGTATATCGTGTGGCGTCTGCCCGCCGCCGCCATCTTGACGCCGGTCTCTATTTTCGTCAGCTGCGTTACGTTTTCGCCGAAGCCGGTCGTTCCGAGCTGGCCGTAGCTGTTGTTTCCGACGCCGTACAGATCGCCGTTTTCGGCAAGTATGACAAAGTGGTCGAAGCCGCAGGATATGTCTTTTGCGACGAAGTCGAGCTCGACTCTGATGAAGCTGTACGAGCTGCCGTCGCGGCAAAGCTGTCCCGCGGAGTTGTTGCCGCAGGTGTAGACGGCGCCGCCGGAGGTCAGTATCGCCGTCATAGGCGCGTCGCCCTCGGTGCCGCCCATCGACGTCGAGACCTTTTTCACGTCGGAGGCGACGACCGTCGGCTCGGTCACGGTACCGGAGTTTATCCCGAGCTGACCGTAATCGTTTTCGCCCCAGGCGTACAGCTGACCGTCGTCCGCGAGCGCGAATATCGCGCGCGAGCCGGTCACGACCATCGGTTCTGCCGAGGCGTTCGAGCGTTTCGTCAGGATCGTTACGTTAAGAGTCGAGTCGACGTTGAACGTGATCGAGGTGAGGTTGTAGTTTCTCACCGTGCCGTTCTTTGCGACGCTCTTGACGTTCACGAGCTCGTAGCCGTCCTTGACGTCGATCGTCATGCTGATCTTCGCAGTGCCCTTGAACTTGACCGTATAACCGGAGTTCACGGTCTTGCCGTCAATCTTGACGGATACGGCGTCCTCGTCGAACGTCACCGCAAACTGCTTCTGCGTCACGTGGAAGAACGATTCGAGGTGGGATATCGCGCGATCCCTGCGGTTTGTCATGAAATATCTGACGCTGTTTATCTGATTCTCGAAATTCGCGGCGGAGCCGCCGTCGCTCGGCCAGCGGTTGAAATGGAGCTTCATCGGCTCTCTGATCGCCGCCGCCATCTGCTCGAGCAGCGGGAGCGTGACGGACGTGTCGAATATCGTTTCGGCGCATTCATAGAATCTGTTTATGAACCTGTCCTTGAACGATTCGTTTCTCAGCATCCGGTTGAAGATCCTGCCGGCGACCGTTCCGTCGTTTATCGCGTGCGTGAACATGTTCGTGTCTATGCTGGTCGCAAGCCCGACGCCCATATCCATATCGCAGAACGCGAAGCGCCATTTCGTATCGATATTTTTGTTTTCGGGATTCTTGTTGCGCCAGACTTTTATGTTGTTGCCGGGCCAGTCGGTATTGCACAAGAACATCGATCCGACGAAGAAGTCGATCATGTTGTCAAGATCTATCCTGTCGGCGACGTACTTGAATTTGTTGTCGTCGGCTAAATTGTTGTTTTCGATGTACGTGACGAGTTCGTGGAACGGTTTTTCGTCTCCGGCTACGCCGTCGTTCAACGCATACGCCGTGTTCCAGCTTCCGGTGATCAGCGGGCTGATCGACTCGAGCATGCAGAAATCCTCTTCGGGGATGCCGAAGTGGCTTTCAAAATACTTAGCGTCGTATCTCTCGCGGATGTTGTAAACGCCCCATAATTCTCCGTTTATGAAGAGCAGCGCCGGTCTGTACGCCATCGTCGGGCAGTCGAGGGTGCTGCACAGCGCCTGCATATACGCGTCGCGCAGATGCGTCTGGCTGCTGTCGTTGCCGGAGTTGCGAAGCAGCAGGCGCTTGAATTCGGTCACGCCGTCGCGTGCCTTGCCCTGGAATATATCGTATTTCAGCTTCGACGGGTTGCCGACGACGTCGGCCGCCGCATCGGCTTTGAAGTACGTTCTTATCGACTTCGCGCTGAAGCCGAGCGAGCCGTTGCCGTTGAGCGCTATCTCGATATAAGACGCCGAAACGCGTTCGCCGTTCGTCTCCATTATCTCGAAGAACGCCGTGCGGCGCATCTTCGTGCCGAACGGATCGCTCATCTGGGTGTGATATATGCCGCGGTCGCTGCTCAGAAATTCCGAAGGCTCGATCGACATGGCCAGTATCGGCATCTTGTATTTCAGTATGTCAGTACCGATGAAATACGTATTTGTGGCGACCTGCGTGCTTATCTTTCCGTTCGTTGCGTAGGCTTTGATGACCTTTGCGCCGACCTGACGCGTGCTCCTCGGGTTTGCGCTGCCGTTTAATGAATTGCAGAGTTTCGTAAGCGTGCCCCAGCTCATGGAATTCGTGCTCGTCAGCTTGATTTTGCCGGTATATTTGACGCCGGCCCTGCGAGGATCCGAGCCGTCCATAGTATAATAGATAGTGTACCCGGAATGTGCCGTCAGCGCAAGCTCGACGGTGCTGTCGTAGAAGCCGGATTCCGCCGAGAACGATACGACGTTTGCAAGCGCGGACGCCTGCGCGTTGACGTCGCCTTTGAGACACATCGGCGCGCGGTCGGCGATCTCGGACGCCGGGGCATTCTTGTAATCGACGAGTATGTATTTGTCGCCGGGCTTGACGCGGTATGCGGCTTTGTTCTTGCTGATCCCCGCCGCCGTGTTCTTATCCGACGTCACGGTCTGCGAGCCTATGAAATAAATATATACGTTTCTCGCCTGCGCGACGTTGTCGGTGCTTATCGTCGTGCCTTTATCGGCAAGAGCGAGCCTGATCTCTTTGTTGTCAAGCACCACGTTCCAGGATGCGTCGTAGTATTTGACGGACACGCGCTGCTTCGTTTCGTCGTACGCCTCGCCGTTTTTGCCCTTTGCGGCGGCGCATCTGACGAGATACGACGTCGAT
This sequence comes from Clostridia bacterium, assembly GCA_017958705.1. Classification (GTDB taxonomy): domain Bacteria; phylum Bacillota; class Clostridia; order Oscillospirales; family CAG-272; genus UBA1248. The sequence goes on along the minus strand of JAGDCE010000123.1, from coordinate 9,205 downwards.
GCCGGGACCTCGACCGACGGCAGATCGAAATAAACGTATTTCTTCGCGGTCATATCGTAACTGTAGAGCGTCAGCCCGCCGAGTTTGACCGGATATCGCGACGTGTTGTAAAGCTCTATAAAACTGTGGCTTGCCGGCGTGTCGTTGTTGTAACCCGTGCCGTATACCTGACGGAACATCAGATCCGCCGGTTTGCCGTACTGCGCCGGCGGCTGCGGCGTATCGGGCTTCGTCGTCTCGGCGTCGGTTACAGCGGCCGGCGTAGTGACCGGATCGGTCTCCGTCACGGTCCCGGTATCGGTATCCGTGTCGGTCACGGTATCCGTAGAAGGCTCCGTATCGGTATCGGTCGCGGTGACCTCTTCGGTGTCCTCCGACGTTGCGGGGGCGGTCGTGTCGGGCTCGGTATCCGGCTCGGTCACGGTGTCCGCGGTCGTCGCTTCATCCGTATCGGTCGCGGGTTCGTCCGTATCCGTCACGACGGTCGCGGCGGTGTCGCCGGTCGTGTCAGACGGATCGCTATTGCATGCGGAAAACACCGGCAGTATCAGTACCGCCGCGAGTATCACGGATAACAGTTTTCTGATATTCATATTCGTACCTTTCATCCGATGACGCTCACTGCGTCCGTGCTACGCTGAAAACGCTGAAGCCGGACGCGCCCGCCGCTTTGCACAGCGACGCGCAGACGACCGACGTGGCGCCCGTCGTGACGACGTCATCGATAAATATAATGCGTTTATTTTTCAGCAGATCCCTGTATCTGTCCGGGATATAATAGCTTCTTACCGCATTATATCCCCTTTCCTTTGCGGAAAGCGTCTTTTGCTGCCGGGTATGTCTGTGTTTTATATACGGGTATACCGGGACTCCGGTATATTCACTGACTTTTTTGCACAACAGCCGCGCGTGGTCGAAGCCGTACTTTTTGACGCTGACGCGGTCTCTGTTCGGATAGGCGACGACGCAGTCGCCGTCTATTTTGTAATATCTCATAATGAGACTTGAAAGATCTCTGCCGAGCAGGGCTTCGAGCGCGGGATCACGGTCCGTCTTTACCGTTTTTATCAGCTTCTTCACGTTATCCGAATCATAGAAGGACAGCGTGCGGAAGCTGTCGACCGTGCGGGACCTGTTGTATTTGGGCTGACAGCCGCATTCGTTCACGCGGCGCCTGCATTCCGGGCACTGTGCTGTCTTTTCACTTTCCCAGATGCCGCGGCACATATCGCAGAAACAGACGCGCTCAGTCCCCGGATCGAGCAGCTCGCCGCACATCACGCAGCGCGGCGGATAGATCAGCTCGGTGATATAGTTGAGAAATTTCTTCATGAGAAATTCGTCAGCCGCTCGCACAGCGACGTGTAGCGGAGCGCGTGGCGGTTGTTGTCCACCATGTCGTTCACCGCCTGAGCGTCGCCGACGATGATGACCATCTGCTGTGCGCGCGTCACCGCGGTATAAAGCAGATTTCGCGTCAGAAGCCGTTTGCTGAAGCGGAACGCGGGGATTATGACCGTTCTGTATTCGCTCCCCTGGCTCTTGTGCACCGTTATCGCGTACGCGTGCTCGAGCTCGTCGAGCAGCGAGTAGTCGTATTCGGTGATCCGCTCGTCAAAGTCGATGATCAGCGTTTCCGCCATGTTGTCGACCTTTATTATTTTTCCGATATCGCCGTTGAATATCCCGGCGCCCTCTGTGCCGTTCTTCACCCAGAGTATATCGTAATTGTTCTTTATCTGCATGACCTTGTCGCCTTCGCGAAAGACGACGCCGCGCGCGTGCTTCTCCTTCTTTGAAGGCGCGGGCGGGTTCAGCGCCTGCTGCAGCCTGACGTTCAACGCCTCGACGCCGCAGCAGCTGAGCCTTGTGGGCGTTATGATCTGAAGCGTCTCGAGCACTTCTTTGCCGTATTTTCTCGGCAGTCTAACGCTGCACAGATCCGTGACTGTCTGCGCCGTCTCCTCCTCGCTCTGGCGCGGGATAAAGAAGAAATCGTTCGTTTTGGCCTGCAGATCCGGGTATCTGCCCTCGTTTATCGCGTGGGCGTTGGTGACGATCAGCGATTCGCCCGCCTGTCTGAATATGTCCTTCAAGTGCACCGTGTTGACGGTGTCGGACGCGATTATATCGGCGAGTACGTTGCCCGCGCCGACCGACGGCAGCTGATCCGCGTCACCTATCAGCACGAGCTTCGAGCCGGGGCGCATCGCCTCGAGCAGGGCGGACATGAGCAGCACGTCGATCATCGACGCCTCGTCGATAATCACGACGTTTTCGTCGAGCGGGTTGCTCCGGCTGCGCATGAAGTGCTGACGTTCGCCGTCGGCAAAAGTTACCTCGAGCAGGCGGTGTATCGTTTTCGCCTCCTCGCTCGTAGCCTCGGACATGCGTTTGGCGGCGCGGCCCGTCGGCGCGGCGAGCGCGTATTTCATACCGATTCGCCGGAATATGCGCGTGACCGCGCGGATGACCGTCGTTTTACCGGTACCGGGGCCGCCGGTCAGCACCATTACTCCGCTGTTTATCGCGCGTTCAATCGCTTTGCGCTGCATCGGCGCGTACGTTATGTTCTCTTCCGTCTCGCAGACGTCGATCGAGCGCTGCAGGTTTTTCTCGTCGACAACGACGCTCGAATTTTCAAGCATTCTGAGCTTGTCGCAGATATACTGCTCCGCGTCGCGGTATTTCTTTAAAAATATGCAGCGCCGCCCGTCGAGCTTTTCGCAGACGCATATGCCGCTCTCTGTCAGGCTGTCGAGCGCGTCCTTCATCTTTCCGGAATCGGCTCCGAGCAGATTCGACGCGGCGTTCAACAGCTTATCCTCCGGCAGATACGTGTGACCGTTCTGCGTGGCGCTGTAATTGAGTACGTATTTAATACCGGCAAAAAGCCTGACGTCGCTGTCCGCGGGATGTCCTATGGCGCGAGCGGCGTTGTCCGCCTTCTCGAAGCTGACGCCGAACTGCTCCTCGCAGAGGATATACGGGTCGCTTCTGATGATCTCTACCGTCGATGCTCCCCATTTCTTGAAAGCGCGGACGGAGACTGACGGCGAGAAGAAATCGCGGCAGAACATCATGACGTTTCTCAGTCCGTGCTGCTGCGCGAACTGCTCGCCTATATTTTCGGCGCGAGTCGCCGAAATGCCGTTTATATCCGCGAGCCAGCCGGGGTTGTTCTCGATGACGTCGAACGTCTCGGCGCCGAAGCGCGCGACGATCTTTCGCGCCATCGCCGGACCTATGCCCTTGATGGTGCCGGACGACAGATATTTTATCATCATGTCCTCGGACTGCGGGAGCTGTTTTTCATACTGCTCCACGCGGAACTGCCTGCCGTACTTCGGACTGTTGACGAAGTTGCCGTAAGCGGCGATGACCTCGCCTTCGGCGATAAACGGCAGAGTCCCGAAGATCGTTTCGAACTCCGCCTCGCCGGTCTCGATCTCGATCACGGCGTAGCCGTTGTCCTTGTTCTGATATACTATCCGATCAACGACTCCGGTGAGCTTTTCAAGCTCCTTGTCGTTTTCGTTCATTTCAGTTTTTCAAATTCGGGGACAAGATCGAGCTTCTCCCACGGCACGTCTATATCCTCGCGTCCCATGTGGCCGTACGCTGCGGTCTGCGCGTATATCGGGCGGCGCAGATCGAAGTGTTTTATGATCGCCGCGGGACGCAGGTCTACCTTTTCGACCGCTTCCTTTATCTTTTCATACGGCACGGTCTCGGTCCCGTAGGTATCGACCGACACGGAAACGGGGTGCGCGACGCCTATCGCGTAGGCGATCTGAATCTCACATTTGCTGCACAGCCCCGCCGCGACGACGTTCTTGGCGACCCAGCGGGCGGCGTAAGCGGCGGATCTGTCGACCTTCGTCGGGTCCTTGCCGGAGAACGCGCCGCCGCCGTGGCGCGCGTATCCGCCGTACGTGTCGACGATTATCTTGCGTCCGGTCAGGCCGGAGTCTCCGTTCGGTCCGCCTATGACGAAGCGGCCGGTCGGGTTGACGAAATATTTCGTGTCCTCATCAAGCAGATCCGCGGGGATGACGGCTTTTATGACGTTCTCTATCACGTCTTTTCTTATCTGTTCAAGCCCGACGTTCTCGTCGTGCTGCGTAGAAACCACGACGGTGTCGATCCTGACGGGGCGGCCGTCGTCGTATTCAACGGTGACCTGAGTCTTTCCGTCCGGACGCAGATACGGCAGCACCCCCGTTTTTCTGACCTCGGAAAGCTTTTTCGCGAGCCGGTGCGACAGCGAGATCGGCAGCGGCATAAGTTCCTTCGTTTCATCGCACGCGAAGCCGAAGACCATGCCCTGATCGCCGGCGCCGGTATCGAGATCGTCTTCAAGCTGGCCGTTTTTCGCCTCAAGCGAGCGGTCGACGCCCATCGCGATATCGGGAGACTGCTCGTGAATGCAGGAGATAACGGCGCAGGTGTCGCAGTCGAAGCCGTATTTCGCGCGAGTATAACCGATCTCTCTGACCTTTTCACGCACGACGTGCTGTATATCGACGTACGCCGACGTCGTCACCTCGCCCATTACCATGACGAGCCCGGTCGTGCAGCAGCATTCGCACGCCACACGCGACATCGGGTCCGCGCGAAGCATTTCGTCAAGGATCGCGTCGGATATCTGGTCGCATATTTTATCGGGATGTCCTTCTGTTACAGATTCGGATGTAAAAAGTCTTTTCATTTATATGCCTTTCTATGTAAAAATCCGCCCGTTCCCGAGCGAATTTCATTTTGATATCAGAAACTCATCTCGCGGAATTGGCACCTTAATCGTCTCAGGTTGCCGCAGGATCATAAGGCCGGTCCCTCCCCTGCTCTTGATGGGTATTAAATTAAAAACGACAAAAAGCCGAGCACGCCCTGACAGATGAGCGTCACGATCGCACCTGCGATCAGCACGCCTCCTATGATGGATATCATGGAGTTTTTGAATTTCATACCGGTCAGCGCAGCGACGAGCGCGCCCGTCCACGCGCCGGTCATCGGCAGCGGGATCGCGACGAACAGCATCAGCCCGAAAACCTCGTATTTCTGCACCCTCGCGGTGTTCTTTTCCGCTTTGGATTCGAGGAAAAGTCCGAGTTTTTTCAGATGCTTCGTTTTTTTGAACCAGCCGATCAGTTTTTCAATGAATATCAGTATGAACGGTATCGGCACCAGATTGCCGATAACGCTCAGGATGTAGCACCAGTACCACGGGATCTTGAACGCCAACGAACCTATCGGGATCGCGCCGCGCAGCTCCACGATCGGGAGCATGGAGATGATACCGGTCACAAGGTATTTGATCCATCCGGCGGCTTCTCCGAAGGTCTTTATAATAAAATCAGTGATCAAATCAATATCTCCGGATCGATATTTTTATATATTATAAATGGTATATATGGCTATTTCAACACTTTTCACTTATTTTAACATAAGATTTACATTCGCGTCAAGCAAGCCCCGGGCGGCACGGTCTGCCGGCCTGCTCGCGTTTGAAGCGGTAAAGTTCTTCCGTCGCAAGTGCCATTTTCGTCACCGAAAAGTCGGTTCCGTGCGGGTATATGTAGAAAGTGTCGTCGAGCGTGTTAAGATCTATGCAGTCGCCGTATTTTCCGAGATATTCGTACTCAATATGGCAGGAATATAGCGAAAGCACGTCCTTTACCATCTCAAACGGATCGCCGTCGGAATCTGTCCCCCATACGCGGAAGCCGTTTTCGTCGTGGATGAGTTTTCCGCCGCCGAGCCTGATGAAACGGTCGGCGTTCGGCAGGCTGTCGACGTGAACGTCAAGTTCCCCGGACGTGTATTTCCCGGTCCTCACCTGCTCGCGTACGTTAGCGCGCTCCCATTCGTACCAGTCCGGTATATGAGAAAACTCCGTTTCGCCGGACTCGGCTTCAAGTGTTCCGTCGGTAAGATATCTCCATTTTTTACCGCAGGCGGAGCAGATCAGTTCGTCGTTCTGCGACGTCATGCGAAACTCCGTTCCGCAGTGAGGGCACTGATAAAGCACTTTATGGAGCCCTTCGGCTCTTTTTTTGTATGTTACCTTAATACCGCGCTGTTTCTGCCAGGCATAGTCGTCGTACTGAAACGCTTTCACAAGCGCGTCGTTTATCTCGTCCTTGCCGGCGGCCTCAAGCTGTTCGGGCGTGAAAAGCAGCGTCATCTCGGCTTCGGTCGGGCGCACTCCCCTGTCGTGGAGGTTCCAGAACGGAGAGTTAATATGGTGTCCGTGGCAGATGAACGTCACGACCGGCACGCCGAGCATCTTGCACAGCTCGCCGAGGCTCTCGGGCAGGATCGCGGTCGTACCGCACAGCGAATACCTCGCCTCGGGATAGATGATGCAGATATCGCCGTTGTTTATTACCTTTTTGATATTGCGTATCAGCGTTATATCGCTCGTGAATTTGCGTTTGCAGATGCAGCCGACGTCGCGCAGCAGCTTTTCCCGTCCGATGAATCCGTCGATCGCCACGATGTAATTCGCGCGATCGGGATAGATCGCCATCGTCGCGGCTTTGAAATCCATGAAAGCGTTGTGATTGCAAAGCATCAGATAAGGTGGCTTGAGCCCTTCAACGCCCGTTTTCGTAATCTTCAGTTTGTGTTTTTTCGTGTCGGGAGCCGACAGGACGTACGTCAGCGGGCGCAGATACCATTTCGTTCTTACCGGCGGCGCTTTTCTGTCAAATCTTTTGATATTCTTATCCATAGATATACCGTTCCGTATCGTTTTTAACCATTATACACCATAGACGGCCGCTTGTCAAGTGCAGATAAAAAACCGGCGCGTCAAAGCGCCGGTATCGTGTGTGATACTTATTTGATTATGAACGAGTTGCACGGCACGCCCTCGCTGTTGCAGAGCGTGATAGTCTCCGGGAACGTATCCTGCTGGCCGGCGTTGTATGAGACGGATTTTATCGACTTGGTGTACGTCACGCGGACTTTGTCCTTGTCGATTATCTCCGCGGTCATCTTCGCCTTCGTCGAGCCGTTCGCTATGAAGCCCTTAAGCTCGTCGCCCTCGATGCGCAGGCCGTCGCCGACGTTGCGGAACGTAATGACCGCGCTCATCTTATCCTCGGAATATTCGATGCTTACGGCGGACGGACCTTCGACGTACGCGGGGTCGCCTATGCCGTAGATATTCGCGAGGATTATATTCGTCATACGTACCGACTGCTCCCATTTGACGTAGGGATGCAGGCTGTTATCATATTTGGTGTCTTTCCAGAGGTCGGACGACTGGCAGAGGTGGGCGTTCTTCGTCACGTTCGGGATCGTTCCCATGTACTGACGGATCGTCTCGAACGGGAACGACTGCCAGATCGCCGGGAATTCGATGATGAATACCGGATAATCGTGGTTTATAAGGTCGTGTCTGTTCCTGTACTCCGTGATCAGCGCATCGAATCTGTCGGGATATTTCTTGTCGTTCTGCGAAGTGCAGTCGGATTCTCCCTGATACCAGATGATACCGCATATCGGGTACTTCTGGAATGCGTACATGTAGTGGTTGTACATGAAGCGCGTCGGATGGTTGTTTACGCTCGGCGCGGTATAGACGCCCTTGGCCGAGTCGAATTTGTCTATCTTGAGCTGATCGCAGATCTCGTTCGGGCAGAACGCGTTGAGCGCGGCGCCGCCGGAGGCGAATTCGATCATGCCTATCGGTATTTTGCCTTCAAGCTTGTCGTAAAGCTGCTTTGCAGTGAAATAACCGAGCGCGGAAAACAGCAGAGCGCCCTTAGTGGGCTTCTGCCAGCCGCGTTTGATCGGCGTGTCTTCGTTGACGTCAGCGGTGCCGATGGTGAGTCCCGCCGGATCGTCGGAGGTGCTTCTGTGAAGGCGGATAAAGTCGCTGTCGTATATGCCGACGTTTCTGCCTTCGGAGCTGGAACGCGGCTCGTTCTTTATGCTCTGTACGGGATAAGTCGCGTTGGATTGGCCGACCATCCAGTATACGTCGCCGACGAGAACGTCGTTGAACGTATATTCAACGCCGTCGCCGTATACACGGAACGGTCTCGGCTCGGTGGATTCCGGGAGCGAACCGTTGAGCGTGATCATGAATTTACCGTCTTCTATCAGCGCCGCGCCGATCAGTCCGGCGAATTCGGCGTTGACTCTCTTACCGTTCTGGTCTTCATCTGCGAAGCCCCATACGCGGATGTATTCGTTACGCTGTATCACCATGTCGTTGCCGAATACGCGAGAGACGGTAAACTGCGTCGCCGCGGGCGTGTTGAGAACTTCTTCAGAGGGATCGGTAAATATCGGAACCGTTGTTTCCTCCTCGGTCTCCGTATCGGTAGCCGGCTCTTCCGTTATCATATTTGTGGTTTCCGGCTCTGTTGTCAGAGGTTCGGTTAATACGTCGGTCGTCGTATCGTCACCGCCGCCGGAGCATGCGGCGAAAGAAAGCAGCATTGCCGCGCAAATTACGTAAACAATTAGTTTTTTCATATCATCCTCCTGATATTTCTTTTACGATTATAACGCATACGCCGGGATTTGTCAACCCGGTAAAACAAATTGCGGAGCAAAAAAAGCAAAAAACTCAGGACTGATCCTGAGTTTTTGTGTTAGCGTCGACCTATTTTCCCGGCCCGTGTCCAGGCGAGTATTTTCGGCATGACTGAGCTTAACTACCGTGTTCGGAATGGGAACGGGTGGACCCTCAGCAATAAAGACACTAACTGAGCGTTGCGATTGACAACACTCTTGATTTACTCATTTGTCTTCGGCGAATTAACTGCACATTGCGAAGCAATGCTGCAACTCATTTGCCTTTGGCAAATTAGTTGGTGTACCTTCAGGGATTCGAACCCGGGACCCACTGATTAAGAGTCAGTTGCTCTACCAACTGAGCTAAAGGTGCATACCCATCTGGTGCTATTAAAACAGACTTGCGTCCATTGAAAACCGAATAAGGAAGGTTAACGAGTGAAACTCAAGTTACTCGAATCGAACCTTGTAGGTTCAAGCCCTCGGTCTATTAGTACCACTCAGCTGCATGCATTTCTGCACTTCCACCTGTGGCCTATCAACTTGTAGTCTGCAAGTGACCTTACTAACTTTCGTTATGGGATATCTAATCTTGAAGTGTGTTTCACGCTTAGATGCCTTCAGCGTTTATCACATCCATACGCGGCTACCCGGCTGTGCCCCTGGCGGG
>JAGDCE010000122.1 GCA_017958705.1 Clostridia bacterium | reverse complement strand
CGGTAAATACGCGATCAACATAGTTCTTTTTGACAAGGAAACAACAGAAAAGATCCATTCCGTTTATACGGATCAGATTCCGAAAGTATGTGACGTCATAATAAACTTTATCGAAGAACACAGGCAGGAATATCTTTCATACCCGTATCTTAACAAAAAAGTCGATATGAACCTTATCATCTGGCAGCAGATATCAATTATGTCTAATGCGCTTGGGGAAAACGTGAGTAAGATTCTCGGCGAAAAGTATTTCGCCGGTCTGAACAAGCCGGACAGACCATTTACGAGTTTCGGTTACGTTGACAACGGTAAATACTACGGAGGCGGTTGGGACGGTGTTGACTCTCAGAACATATGCGGGATCAAACATGTACATGCGAATAACATCTATACCACGCGTATAAAACCGCACTTTCGCTGCGGACACAATATCTCAACCGATCCGCAGCTTCAACTGGCGTTGCGCGCGATAGACGGGCTTGATACGGCAAATTTGAGTGAGATAGAAAAAGAGCACGCTGCTAAAGCGATAGAATGCGGGTATCTTTACCGTGAAGACGATAGGCTCTACACAAAGATCCTCGTTTCCGAGCAGAAGAACGAGGGCGGTCTTTACAAGCTGAGTAACAGTTTGAGCTGCGGATATTTTGAAAATGAAGCGGAGGAGACTGCAAAGAGACTTGCGCAAATATTCAGAAAGGCTATTCCTGAATATTTACATAACGAGTGGGCTTTTGCAAACAATATCGCAAGTTTGCCAATACTTGACGCAACGATAGAGTATCTTATAGAAAAAGGCATCATCACCGCACCGGAAAACGGTATCGGCGCCGAGGGTTGCTGGATGTTCGTTGATAAATAAATATCAAAAATACCCTTATCGGCAAAAAACAAGCGGAGAAGTTATGTGATACCATAGCTTCTCCGCTTTGCTGATAATATAACTTTAAAAACTGTTTCGATCGACATATCCGAGAATAATATCGATCATCTGTCTCGGCGTTACGATGAACGGTTTTTCGGGAAAATGCTTAATATTTCCGGTCACAAGATATGCGTCTTCTTCCTTGCGCTCCTCCATCACGACCTCATAAAAAACAATATCTTTAGGATCGGGAAGCATAACGTCAACGTGTTCGGCGTCAACGAAAATACCGCGGTCGCCGATCTCATTCAGAATGTCGTTAACGAGCTGTTCGGGAAAGCCAAATTTCGGACGCAGCAATACGTCTCGGTATTCTTTGATTATCGTTTCATTGAGAAGCGGAACGATCACACCGTCAAGTACCAATTCCAACACCTGTCCCGGTACGGATTCCGGTTTTATGGCGGCGGATACGAGAACGTTCGTATCAATTACAGCATAAAATTTCATACGGTTCCGTTATCTGTGCGGGTTTCGGATATTTCAGCATTGATCTCGTCAAGCGTCATTTCGGAATTGCCGTTTTCGGCGGATATCCTTCCCATTTGGCGCAATGCAAGCATACCTTTGTTCTTCGGCAGATCGTCTAACCTCATACTGAACGGGACGCCGTTTTCCGAGATAAGCCGCGCAATGCACATACGCATATACGTCTGCAGATCTATACCGAGCTGCTCGCAGATCTGAATTGCCTTTATTCTTGACGCTTCATCTGTACGGAATTGTACCAGTGTGTTTGCCATAATCATACTCTCCTTTCCGGTTTCACTGTTATTATACACAAAAATGTCATCATATGCAAGCGTATGATGACATTTTAATAAAAATTTTACATTTTTCTTTACGTGAACCGGTCTGTCCGATCATTTTATTTGATCTTTACTTCTGAGCTGCGGCGATGAGGTCGCCGACAGCCGTGCGCAGAGCGTTGAAAAGTTCGGTATCCGTTTTATAGTTTCCGAGCGAGGTCGTGATCTGCTTGATGATCAGCGCCGACGTGCCCTCTCCGTAAACAGAGTCGAGCAGTGTGAAATAATCGTAATCCTCAACGCCGTCACGCACCGATTCAAGACGGAGCGAGCCTATCGGTCCGGGATAGCCGTCGCTTCCGTACTTTTCGATATACTCAGGCAGCGCGCCGCCCGGGTAGATCAGAACGCCGTTGCCGTACGTGTTGACGATCTCGCCGCCAACGCTCTTCTCGTACTTTTTAGTCCAGCTCTTGGCGTTCTCCCAGTCGTTTACCATGTAATACAGGAAGCCGTCGACGTTATAGAGTTTCTGCTGCCAGAACAGCAGACGGTGCTTGACCGATTCGTCGTTTATGGAAAGCGTTATCTCCGGGTCGTGCGGGTAGCGCGTGACATACCACCAGACTTCATTGCCCGCCGCCTGCTCCGCCGCCATACGCTCCTCGAACGTGCCGAGGTTCGCCTCTATCTTCTCGGAACAGCGGTACGTCAGCTCGGGATTGAGCGTCTTGTCGGCGTAGCTGTTGAAGAAGAACGTGTGCGGGCACCATACGGTGACCGTGCCGCGCAGAAATTCGAAATGGTCCTTTTTGCCCTTGCTGTCAAGCTCCGTGTTGTAGTGCATCGGGATTATCAGCTTGTAATCGCCGAACACCTTTTTGATCTGCTTCGCGTGCGTTTTGATCTGCGTAAGCGCCGCCTGGGTCAGCGGCTCGTCGTCCTTGTCGGGGTAGAAATACACCTTTGCGAGACGGTCCGGATCCTTTGAGATGCGGTCGTAAGCGGCTTTCAGATATTCCGGAAGCTCCGAATCGTTTTTCGCCGCGATCTTCCACAGAAGCGTGAACGCCGTGCAGCGCGGATCGTCCATATACTGATCGACCCTGTCGTCCCAGTACTGTCCGCGCTTCGCGTACGGCAGCGTGTAGCAGTTGACTTTGTTTTCAAGCAGATATTCGTAATACAGGGCGTATAGATCGTCCTCGAGTCCGTCTTTCGTCACGTCCTCGCGGTTGGCGCCGACGATCACAGCCCATTCGTTCAGATCCGACAAAGTCTTGCAGCTCGACGCGACGGGGAGCGCAAAATCCCAGACGTAAGCGTAGACCGCCGCTTTTTTCAGCTCGCGCCCTTCCGCGTCGCTGACGGTCACGTTCGCCGAATAAAGGCCCGGCGCCGTGTCCGCGGTCGACTTTACCTTTATTATGAACATCTGACTTCTGCCGGCCGACAGATCGAATCCGTGCTCGAGCACCGGGATCGGGTCGACGGCGGTCTTACCGTCGACGTCGTCGAAGTACCAGCCGTAACAGACCTCGCACGAAAGCTTTCCGCCGCCCTGTTCCGTGAATTCGGAAACGGACAGCGTCAGATCTTTTTTATCCGCGGTCGAGGCGAGCATGAAATGACAGCCCTCGATCTCGTTTTTCGCGAGCTTTATCGTATAATCCGTGAAAACAGGCGTCACGTCCTCGGCCGGCGTGTTCACGTACGCGTGATCGAACCACGCGGTGATCTGCGGGTCCTCGTCCTTCGCCGTCAAAGGCTTTCCGTCCGTCGGCGGCACCGACGATATGCTGACGCGGCTGAGCAGTTCCGCGGCTTTTTTCATATCCGCCTCCGACAGCGCCCGCGGGTCCTGTCCCCAGTCGGTGAGCTCTATCGGGTTCTCGAGCACCGGCCCGGTCTCCGCTTCCGTGACCGGGTCGGTCACGGCGTCCGTCGTGTCAGCGGAGGTATCCGCTTCCGCCGTCGTGTCCGCCTCGCCGCCGCAAGCGCAGAGCGGCGTTATCATGAGAATTATCAGGCAAAGAGCCGTGATCCTGACGTATTTTTTCATATTTAATCCTATTCGAGTACAAACGATTTGACGTAGATGACGTCGCCGACAGCGCAGGCGTCAAAGTAGTCGAATCTGATCCTGTTTATCTTTCCGGTCCAGAACGGAAGCGACGACAGGTTGACGACGGCGGTATGATATTCGCCGTCTTTCGTCAGCGTTATACGCGTGCGCTCAGAGCCGTCCGGATTCATTTTCGTGCCCGTGCACAGGAACAGGTCGCAGACGTAGCTGCTTTGAGAGCAGTCGTTCGGTATCATGTATTCGATCTTAAGCGTTTTATAATCATCAGCCGTAAGCGGCACGACCGCGCTGGTATAGTCGATCATGACCTGAGGATCGTCGGGCCGGGTGACCTTCAGCTGAAGCGCTTTTTGCGTATCGCTATACGAGATCTCCGTGTTGTTCGGGCTGTTCGCGACGGCGGCGTAGCCTTTAAGCGAGAAGTCGATGTTCGTGAAGTCCAAATCTCCGTCCGGCACGCGCATGGAGGTGTAGTTCTTATGCAGCGAGGCGTTGTCCGCGAAATTCCTGTTTTCGTAAAACGTCTGCCTGATCTGCTCGGTCGAGCCGGTCGTGATGAGATAACTGTACTCTATCGGCACGTAAGAGACCATTTTTATCGTCATCAGCGGCGCGACGTAGTTCGTGGCGTCGTTTGACGACAGTTTGGAGCCGTTGTAATTAAATCTGCCGGCGTAGAACAGGTCGATATTAGGCACGTAAAGTCCTATGCCGAAATCGTTTTTCGACGACACCCACGCGCACCACGTCTCCGTGTTGCTCGATTTTACGGGGAACCTGCAAGATTCCGCGTAACGCGCGTCGCCCCAGAACTGCAGATCGTCGCGGACGGACAGGCCGCCGTTGGTCCAGCCTTCGGAGCCGCCGTACCACGTGAAACGGTCGAGATAACTGACGGTATAGAACGCGGGCAGCTCCTGATTTGTATATCTGTGTTCCCAGCCGGAGAAATCGACGAAGCGGTTGTCCACCTTGACGTAGCTGTCCGTCAGCGTGTACTTGTTTTCCATATAGCTTCTGGTGATCTGGTTGTTAAGCGACCAGTCCTGCGGCTGAGATTTTATGTACACCGAGTTTTCCGTGACGATAACGTCGATCAGACGGCTCGCGTTGCCGTACTGGTCGCCGCCCTGCACCGGATTATACGTCCAGGCCGAGCCGTTGAACCTGCCGGGTTTATACTCGGAGTTGCCGGCGGTGCCGTAATACGACTGTTGTACGAGTCTGCCTGTATCGTGGCTGTTTATGAGGTTGGTAAGGCCGCTGATCGTGCATGTCTTGTCCTGCACGCAGTTTATGCCGCCGCCCCATGAAAGCTGTATGCCGACCTTGAATCTGCTGTTTTCGATGTAATACTGTTTTGAATTGTAGACCTCGATCTTTTCGCACGACACGGAATGGAGCGTGAACGTCGACGTCTTGCCGTCAAGCGTCTCGACCTTTATCCCGTTGAGCTCAGACGACGTGCCGCTTTGCAGATAAGAGGACAGAAGGCCGCTGAACGACGCGTTGTTCCCCGCCTCGAGATAGAAGTCGTCGGAACCCGAGCCGGACGATTTTTTATACGTCACATATATGCGCAGGGGTTTGGACGAGGTATATTTCAGCGTGAAGCGGTTGAACGTTTTATTGAGCTGTCCCGCCTCGAAGCTGATGACGAAATCCTTTTTCACCGTGAACGTCCCGTTCGAGCCGCTCACCTCGCCCGACGCGGTGTACGACACGCCGTTGTCCGTCTTATATACGGTCGGCTGAGGCGTCGGATCATCATTCGCCGTCGTGACCGGCGCCGTGGTCTCGGGCGCGGTTGTCTCGGGCTTCGTCGTCTCCGGCGCGGTGGTCTCGGGCGCCGTCGTTTCGGGCTCGGTAGTCTCCGGCTCCGTCGTCTCCGGTTCCGTGGTCCCGGGTTCCGCTGTCGCCGGCTCTTCCGTCGTCCCCTCCTCGGTCGTGTCCGGGACGGTAGTCTCCGGCTCCGTCGTACCGGGAGCGACGGTCGCCGCGTCGGTCGTATCCGCGGCGGCAGTGTCCGTCACGGTCGTATCCGCGGCGGTAGTATCCGCTGCGGTATCGTCTCCGGCGTCGCCTTTGACGCACGCCGCGGCGGTCAGCGCCGTTATAAGCGCGAGCAAAAGCGCAGTGATTTTGCAAAACAGTTGTTTTTTCATTTTCCGATCATCCTTTTTTGGGTCTTTATGATTTGATTATAACCACTTTTATTCCCGCAGTCAACAGGAATTGTTTACGAATCTCTTAAATCGGTCTTCAAAATACGAAAATCGCCGGAAAGACGCGCTTCCCGGCGATGATACTCAGTTCATCAGCTGCTGTCTGTGATGCTGCAGCGTATAAAGCGCGTAGTATCTGCCGCGCTTCTGCAGCAGTTCCTCGTGGCTGCCCTGCTCGGCTATCATGCCGTCCGCCAGCACGATTATGTTGTCCGAATGCTGTATCGTCGACAGTCTGTGCGCCACTATGAGCATCGTGCCGATGTTCATCATGCGCTCGAGCGAATCCTGGATCAGCTGCTCCGTCTCGGTGTCTATGTTCGCGGTCGCCTCGTCCAGAATCATTATCTTCGGCTTGTACAGGATCGTACGCGCGAACGAGATCAGCTGACGCTGACCGGCGGAGAAGTTGTTGCCGAACTCCCTGACCTCGTGGTCGAGCCCGTCGGGCAGTCTGTCGATGAATTTGTCGGCGTTGACGTAGCGGCAGGCTTCGTTTATCGACTCGTCGTCTATCGTCTCGTCGCGAAGCACTATGTTCGATCTGATCGTACCGGAGAACAGGAAAACGTTCTGAAGCATCTGACCGAACTGGCGGCGCAGCGACGAGATCGTGTATTTTCTGATGTCGACTCCGTCGATCAGGATCCTGCCCTTCTGTATGTCGTAGTTGCGGCACAACAGTGACAAGATCGTCGTTTTTCCGGCGCCCGTGGGCCCGACGAGCGCGACGGTCTGTCCCGCGCCGACTTTGAAAGATACGTCCTTCAGGACCCAGTTTTCATCCTTGTAAGCGAACCAGACGTGATCGAATTCGATCTGTCCGGTCACCTCGCCGATGTCTACGGCGCCGGGATCGTCCTTCACGCCGGGCTCGATATCGAGCACGGTGAAGATCTTTTCAGCCGAGGCGAACGCCGACTGCAGCCAGTTGAACTGCTCCGCGAGCGTCTGGATCGGGTTGAAGAACTTCTGGACATACATATAGAAGGCTACGAGCACTTCCGCGCCGATCGTCTGACCGAACACGGACAGACCGTAGATCTTGCCGCGCGCGGAAAGATACAGCAGCGCGAGCACGCTCGAAATATAAAGCATGTATATCGTCGGGCGGAAGATACCGAATACGAATATCTGTCTGCGCTTGGCGCGGCCGAGCTCGGAGTTCTTGCGGTCGAATTCGGCTTTTTTCTGCTTTTTGCGGTCAAACACGCGGATTATCTTCATACCGGACAGGTTTTCGGACAGGAACGTGTTTATATCCGTCGTACCGTCCTTGACGCGGCGGTACGCTTTTCTCGAGAATTTTCTGAAAATGAACGTGAATATCACGATGAACGGCACGAAGCACAGCACCATAAGCGTGAGCTCGAGATTAAGGAAGAACATCGCGGCGAGTATGCCGATTATTACGAGAGAATTCTTCGTCAGGTTCACGAATATGTTCGTGAACATCATCGAAACGGCGTTCGTGTCGTTCGTCACCCTCGTCACGAGCTTGCCCGTCGGTATCTCGGAAAACTGCTCGTGAGACAGCTTTTCGATATGCTCGAACGTGTCGTAACGCAGAGCGGAGATAATGCGCTGACCGGTCTTCTGAAGTATGATCGCCTGAAAATACTGGCAGGTCAGCGACATAAGAAGGATGCAAGCGTAGACGGCTATCGTCAAAAACAGCTGTTTCATCTCGAAGCTGCCGCCGATGATCTCGGTTATGCGGCTTATAATAAGCGGCGATACGATGTCGTACGCTATTGAAAACAGCATTATGAAGAACACCGCGAGGAAGCTCTTCCAGTGCGGGGCGGCGTAACGGAGCAGGCGCTTCGTTATTTCGCCGTCCTTCATGTTTCGGTCAAAGCCTATCGCCTCTTTCTTGCCCTTCATGAAGACGTAGGCGAGGATGAACGTCAGCGCGAGCACCGAAACGGCGGCGCCGACAACGAGAAGCGGATAATACTCACGCATTGAGATCTCCCCTCCTCTCTTCCTCGAGCTTCTGCAGCTCCACGGTCTTGCGGTACGCCTCGCAGCTTTGCATCAGCTGTTCGTGCGTGCCGACGGCGGCGACAGTGCCGTCGTCGACGTACATTATCATATCCATATCCTGCACGGTGCTGACGCGGTGAGCGATCATCACCGTTGTTTTGCCGGCTCTGACCTGTCTCAGCGCCGTGAGGATGTTCTCCTCGGTCTTCGTGTCGACCGCGGAGACGGCGTCGTCCATGATTATGATCGAGGCGTCCTTCATCAGCGCGCGGGCGATCGAGATCCTCTGCTTCTGACCGCCGGAAACGGTCACGCCGCGCTCGCCGAGCACGGTCTCGTATTTCTGCGGGAACTCGAATATATCCTCGTGCACACCGGCGAATTTAGCCGCGTCGACTACCTCCTGATCCGAGTATCCGTCTACCGCGAACGCGATGTTGTTTTGTATCGTGTCGCTGAACAGGAAGTTGTCCTGCGGGACGTAAGCCGTATATCTGCGTATGACCGAGAGCGGTATCGTGTTGACGTCGCGGCCGTCGATGAAAAGCCGGCCGTCCTCGACGTTATACTGGCGCAGGATGAGGTCCGCTATCGTCGTCTTGCCGGAACCGGTCTTGCCGATTATGCCGACGCTCTGTCCGGCTTCGATCGTGAACGAAACGTCGTGAAGCGACGGCGACGAGGCGCCGGGATAGGTGAAGTTGAGCCCGCGGAACTCGATCTTGCCTTTGATCGGTCCGGGATCTTCAACGCCTTCGCGGTCTTTGACGTCGGGCTTCGTCTCGATCAGATCGGTTATGCGCTTGAGCGACGCTTTGCCGCGCGATCTCATGTCGATCAGCTCGGCGATCGCCATTATCGGCCAGATGACCGACGTGAAATAACCGGTGAACTCCATGAGCTCGCCGACGTTGAACACGTTCTCGTGAACGAGATAACCGCCGTACCCGAAAATGATGCAGAGCACGGATTCCACGAACAGCGTTACCAGTATGTTGAGGAGCACCGACATGCGTACGAATTCGACGTTGGCGTTTTCGTTGTCGCGGTTGAGGCGCGCGAACGCCATAAGCTCCTTCGTCTCACGTACGAAAGCCTTTATGACGGATATGCCCGAAAAGCTCTCCTGCGAGAAATCGGACAGGTGCGAGAACGCCTCCTGCCGCGTGTCCCAGCGCTTTGTCATCGCGCGGCCGACGACGGTGCCGACGGCGCCGAGCAGTATCATCGGCACGAGGGCGAACAGCGTCAGCCAGATATTCATGCGCGCCATCTTGATCGTCGAAAGCACGCCGAGAAGCAGCGCGTCGGCCGCCATGAGTATACCGCCGCCGAAGCAGTCCTGTATCGTCTCGAGGTCGTTCGTGAAAAGCGACATCAGTCCGCCGACCTTGTTCTCGTTATAGAATTGCTGTGAAAGCTCCTTGCAGCGGTCGAACATCAGCGATCGCAGGTCCGTCTCCATGCGGACGGCGGAGCCGAAAAAGCAGATCCGCCAGATAAACCGTCCGACCACGAGCGAAAGTATTACGAACAGCAGCGGCCGGCAGATCTCGTCGAGCAGAAGATCCATATTGAACGCGCGCATCACGCCGTCGATCTCCACCTGCCCGTCGCTCAGGCCGTTGAGCGTCATCCGGTACAGCTCCGGAACTATCAACTGGACGTAGTCGACCATCACGAGTGAGGCGACGCCCAGCAAGAGCATCCAGCCGTACTTCAGGTAGTACCTGTTTACGTATTTACCGAAAATCATTTTTTACCGATCCTGTATGAATAAGGATTCACGTTTTCGTTCTCCCTCTCCTCTCCGCTGCCGAAATGCGAGATGACGCCGATGATCAGCATATACAGCAGGACGCCGCCGACCCACACGCCGAGCGCGATCCAGAACCACATTATCGGCAGTCCGATCACGAAATGAAGCACGAGCAGCACCCACGCCGGCACGCTGCACCAGAAAGTGAACAGCAGATTGAGCAGAAAGCAGGAGACAAAACGCAGAAATCTCATATCTTCCTCCTATGTAATTGTCTGATATTATAACAGATAGATTTACAAAAGTCAATAGAAAATATTATAAACATACGGAAAACATCTGTCAATAATAAGGCTTGAGGGCAATGAAAATTATTTATAAATTCTCTATTGAAATTTCATCCGTTTTGTGCTATACTATGCAGTACACAAGATGTGAAATAAGGCCATACGGGCCGGGGCGATAGCGGTGCCTTGTACCTGCAACCCGCTTAGCAGGGGTCATACCGTTTTTAAGGGCGGCACCGTTCGGCCTGTGCCGCACACTCCGTTCGTTGACGGGTTGGTCCCTCCGCAACTGAAATCCGCGAACCATGTCAGGTGGGGAACCAAGCAGCATTAAGGGGACTCTTCGGTGTGTTGGAGGGGTGCCTGCTCCGAGGACGGAATGCGGTCAACGCGGACGGCAGCTCGTTCGAGATTACGGTGTATGGTCTTATTTTGCACCTTGTGCAATTCTTTTAAGGGGAAATGCTCATGTATCAGGCGCTGTACAGGAAATACCGCCCGAAAGTCTTTTCGGACGTCGTCGGCAGAGACGCCATAACCGCCGTCCTGCGCGGTCAGGTCAAGAGCGGGCGCGTCAGCCACGCCTATCTGTTCTGCGGCATGCGCGGCTCCGGCAAAACGACGTGCGCGAAGATACTCGCGAAGGCCGTTAACTGCCACGATCCCGTAAACGGCGATCCCTGCGGCAAATGCGAGGCGTGCCGCGCGATAGACTCCGGTCTTACGCTCGACATAGTCGAGATGGACGCGGCGAGCAACAACGGCGTCGGCGAAGTCCGCGACATGATAGAGCAGCTGACGTACACGCCGTCAGAGCTGAAGATGCGCGTCTATATCATTGACGAGGTGCACATGCTCACCGCCGCGGCGTTCAACGCCCTGCTGAAAACGCTTGAAGAACCCCCGGCGCACGTAATGTTCATACTCGCGACGACGGAGGTGCACAAGCTCCCCGCGACGATAGTGTCGCGCTGTCAGAGATACGATTTCGACCGCATCCCGATGGACGACATAGTCCGCCGTCTGCGCTACGTCGCCGACTGCGAAAAGATAGAATGCGACGACGACGCTCTGTACGTAATGGCGAAGCTCGCATCCGGCGCTCTGCGCGACGCGCTCGGATATCTCGAACTCTGCGCGGCGTCCGGCAGACGCCTCGACGAAAAAGCGGTCTCCTCCCTGCTCGGCACGAGCAGTTACGACACTCTGCTCGGCATAGCCGACGCCGTCTCGTCAAAGGACGTATCGGCGGCTTTCCGTCTGCTCGACGACGCGTACGGCAGGGTAAACGATATAGCCGTGCTCTGGTTCGAGCTCGTTTCGCTGTTCCGCGATCTGCTCGTGTTCAAGGCGACCGGATCCGGCGCCTACACGGACGCGACGCCCTCTCAGATAACGAAGCTTTCGGCGATGTCCGGCAGATTCAACCGGGAAAAGCTGATGTATACGATAAAAACGCTCGAGGACGCGATCTACATGATGCAGCGCGCGCCTTCGCAGAAGCGCATAATCGCCGATATGTCCGTCGTCCGTCTCTGCGACGAGCGGCTCGACGGCGGCGCCGAGGCGCTCGCCTCGCGCATAGCGGCGCTTGAAGACGACGTCGCCCTGTTGAACAGCGGCATAAAGCCCGCGCCCGCGCCTGAAAAGAAAGCACCCGAAAAAGCGCCTGAGCCCGAGCGCGCGCCGGAGCCCGCACCCGTACAGGATAAGGTTGAGATGCGCGTAAGCCGCAAATTCGCGGACGTCGCGTCGAAGCTTAAGGCCGCGGATCCGTCCGCGTCGATCTGGCTGCCGTCCGCCAAAGCGTACGAGTGCGGCGACGGCACGTACAGGATAACGCTCGACAGCGCTTTCATGGCCGACATAGCCGAGAAAAGCCGCGGCGCGATCGAAAAAGCGGTCATATCCGTGATCGGCGGTCATTCGCCGTCCGACATAGTCATCACCGCGGGCGAGGACGACAAAAAGTACGAGCTTATAGACGAAGTGATAGAAGCCTTGCAGGAATAGGGCTTAACGAACATAAACGAAAGGGATAAAACGATGAAAGCAAGATTACCGAAGGGTGTGGGCGGCGGTCCCCAGAACATGAACGCGATGATCCGCCAGGCGCAGAAGCTGCAGGAAGACATGGACGCGCTGCAGGCGGAGCTTGACGGCCGTGAATACGACGTGTCGGCGGGCGGCGGAGCCGTGAAGATAAAGATCAAGGGCACGCTGGAAGTGCAGAACATCGAGATCTCGCCGGAGATCGTCGATCCCGACGATATCGAGACGCTGTCCGACCTCATCACCGCCGCGGTAAACGAGGCGATAAGCAAGGTCACCGCGACAAACGAGGAGGAAAAGAACAAGCTCTCCTCGCAGCTGAGCATCCCGGGAGTTTTCTGATATGGCCGACTATATCTATCCCGTCGCCCGTCTGATAGAATGCTTCCGCAGGCTTCCGGGCGTGGGATCGAAATCCGCGGCGCGAATGGCGTTCGGCGTGCTCGAGATGAGCCCGGAGGACGCCGAGGAGTTCCGCGCGGCGATAAAGGGCGTCAAAGAGGACGTGCGCCGCTGCAGCGTCTGCTGCGATCTGTGCGATTCCGACAAATGCGCCGTCTGCTCCGATCCCGGCAGGGATCAGAGCGTGATCTGCGTTGTCGAGGATTCGCGCACGGTCTCCGCGCTCGAGCGTTCGCATGAGTTTCACGGCACGTATCACGTGCTCGGCGGCGTCATCTCGCCGATGAACGGCATCACGCCGGACAGGCTCAACGTAAAGGAGCTGATAACGCGGCTCAACGGCACGGTGAACGAGGTCATTATCGCCACGAACCCGAATATAGAGGGGGAGACGACGGCGGTATACCTTTCAAAGCTGATCCGTCCGCTCGGCGTCAAGGTCACGCGGCTCGCCTACGGCGTCCCCGTCGGCGCTGATCTCGAGTTCGCCGACAGCGAGACGCTCGCCCGCGCGCTCGAAGGCAGAAGAGAATTT
Organism: Clostridia bacterium; assembly: GCA_017958705.1. Classification (GTDB taxonomy): domain Bacteria; phylum Bacillota; class Clostridia; order Oscillospirales; family CAG-272; genus UBA1248. The sequence continues at coordinate 282 of JAGDCE010000122.1, read as the reverse complement.
TAAATCAAAAATCCGCTATGACACAATGTCACAGCGGATTTTGCTTTATGCTCTTTATTCGGTCACCATTTCGAATACTTTATACACGCCGTCGATCTTATGCAGATAGATCGTGAATTCGCAGTGGTCGACGTAGTCCTCGCGTCCTTTTTTGGTCAGGTGATGATCGAAGCTGACGCGGCAAGACATAACCTCTCCGTAATCGAAGAATTCTGACGCGGCTTCGTTCTCGAAGAAATATCCGTCGTGCTCCCAGACGAACGAGTTCGGGTTGTCGTAAAT
>JAGDCE010000121.1 GCA_017958705.1 Clostridia bacterium | reverse complement strand
CGACGGAAAACGGAACGGGCGAGATCAAACAGAACGACGACGGAACTTATACGGTAATGTATTTTGCCACGACGTGCGCGTCATCCGTGGCGCCGGAAATTTTCTGGTCGGAAGGAGGCGTCGGTATCGCGACGCTTACTCTGTCGGGCACATAATACTTTCAGGGCTGCTGAAACGCAGCCCTGATTTTTTTATTTTGCGTCTTTGACGTAGTAGATGCAGTCGGCTATAGTAGACGGGTGGATGAACATACCGCCGGTGTTGCCGGTCACCGAGTTGAACGTGTCGGAGAAACAGCCGTCGAATTCTCCGCGCTCGTACGCCGGATATGAAGACGGGATGTTGTGCGGTCGCCAGTTGTTCTTTTTGTGGTCCGCCATCCAGTTGTAAGTCGCGGTCGTAACGCCTTCAACGTAAGTCAGCCAGTCAAGACCGGGATCTATCTCTTCCCAGCGTATACCAAGCGATTTTGCATGAACTATGCAGTGCAGGACCTCCCACTGGACGAAATCGCGCACCCAGTTCGCGAAATACCAGTCCGAGCAGCACAGACACGGTTTGGTGTTGTATAGCGACGGTACGTTCTTCGGACGCCGCAGATGCGTGAACGCCAGAAGCGTGCGCAGAAAATGAACGGCGCGCTCGCGGTATCTTTCAACACCGTGATTCTTATAAACGTAATAATACGTGTTTGCGGCGTGGCCTGCCGCGAGCAGGTTCGGCGCGTGAAGCGGCGTCTCCCAGTAGTCTCCGCCTTCCGGTCTTATAGCATCCGAGAACAAATCGAGCGCTTTGCAGGCGGCATCGAAATACTTCTTTTCGCCGGTCTTCTCGTAGATGCCGATCAACTCGAGCGCGGGTACTGTGTTCAGATACAACGCCGTGTCGCCGCCGTGAGCCATCGGATCGATGAAAGAGCGTGCGACGACGAAATCGTCCTTGCCGTAATGACGTCCGTCCGGATCGAAACAGAATGCGCCGTCGTTTCTCTGCCAGCTGACGATCGTATCGCCGCGGCGGCAGAGATCTTCTTTTGTCGGCTTTGACGCGGTTTTAGCGGCGGTCGAGTAGAACGCCGCGATCTTTTCACGCAGCTGCGCCGAAAGAGTTGTATCCGGATTTTCGGAGATGAACCTGCGCATAAACGCCGGAGGCGTCTGTGTTATCGAAACCGATCTGCCCTGAACGTAACCGAATCCTTTGCCTTCATGATAAAGATTGGTATTATAAGCCGTCGCGATCCGCTCAAGCGCCTCGTCGGGGGTGTAAACCGGTTGAGGCTTCGGCATTCCCGTGCGTTTAACGTAATCCGCGAGCGCGTCGATCGAAGTGCCTTTGCCGACCGTTATCGCGGCGGAAAACGTGATCCTCTGCCCTTTGTGTATTTCAAAAGGCGTCGCAAACGGTTTGTTCTCCTGCTCCTCAGTTTTCACGTCCGGTATCATGACGCCGAGAAGACTGTTGTTCTGCCTTTCGATGAAATTCGGCGCGGCGAACACCGGCTGGGCGTAATACTCGTTATAATTGAACCAGCGCGTGACGGGCGTGTCAAGGCTGTATTCGACTGAAACACAATCGCCGCCGTGCGAAACCGCCATGAAAGGCGAGGCGACTTTGTTCGGGTGCGGGATGCGCCTGTCCGCCCACGGATCCTTGAAGAAATCCGTGCCGGACGACCATTCATCGCCGACGGGCCAGTCTACGCCCGGTAGCAGCGCGTCGGTCTTGGCGATACCGTAACTGCCCTCGCCGCAGTAAAGCCAGAGCAGGCGCAGATATTCGGCGTAAACGTTATAATCCGAATAAAGCTCCGTTTCAACGCGGAGGCTTTTTTCTTCGAGTTTAAGCTTCACGGTACCGTGAAGGACCGGATTTTCAAACGGATACCCGATCCACGGGGCGAAAGACGTGTTTTCAAGCCGCTTCGCAGGTGTGCAGGAAACGACGTTGAACGTGTATCCGTCATCGGTCTTCTCTGCTTTTTCCGCCTCGAGACGCATGGGGATATCCTGATCCCTCAGCTTTACCTCACCGAAGTGGTCAAGCACGGCGAGCAGTCTGCCTTCACCGGAATATATCTCGGCAAATCCGTAGCCGCTGATCCTTTTACAGACGTTTACTTTGATATTTTCGTTTTCGAGTACGACCGACTCACCGGAAAACGACGCTCTTTTGTATTCAGGCATGATCTCCTCCGAACTTTTCGATAAACATAAGAGTTGCACGCGACGATATGTCGGCGGCTTTGCCGCACATCGTCGGGAAATCTATCTTAGCTCCGTCGTCGGCGCCGTCGGAGATGCATCTGCTTATCACGAACGGCGTGCCGTTCACATAACAGACGTGCGCTATCGCGGCGCTTTCCATATCGCATACAGACGCGCCGAAAAGACGAGCTATGCGCTTTTTCCTGCGGGCGTCGGCGATGAACGCATCGCCGGACGCGATCGTGCATGACACCGGATCTTTTCCGGTTTCTCTGCAGCATTCACGGAACAGATCGGAATATGCTTTGTCAGTCTCAAAATACACCTTGTCCACGCCGGATATCATACCTACGGGATCTCCGAGCGGCGAAGTATCCATATCGTGCTGGACGCACTCGTCCGCTACCGCGCAGTCAAGCACTCGGAGATTGTCGGATAATGAACCGGCGACGCCGGTATTGATTATGACGTCGGGAGAATATGAGATTATCATCGCCTCCGCGCACATTGCGGCGAAAACTTTGCCGATGCCGCATACCGCCGCGACGACTTCCTTGTTCTCGTATTTTCCGCGGTAAAACGTGATGCCGCCCTTTGTTTCGGCGGCGACGTCGCCGAGCTTGTCCTTTATAAGACGCAGCTCGGTCTCCATTGCAGCTATAATACCGATCATATAATCACCTGTATTTGAAATCGTTCGTTTTGCTTTTGAGTATCAAAAGATACTGCGCGGCTACATCTCTGCCCGCATCAAGCGACAGCTCGCGATAATTACCGCATTCCTTCTCTGATGCGCCGGGCATCTCACCGACATATGCACAGATGTCTTCCAGTGCTTCGATCAGCGCGTCAAGCACTGCGTCGCACGAAAGATCGCGCACGAGCAGATAAAAGCCGGTCCTGCATCCCATCGGTCCGACGTATATGACGCTGTCTGCGATCTTGCCGTTGCGCATGAACGTGGCGAGCAGATGCTCGAAAGAATGCATTTGAAGATCCGACAGATATTCGCCTGCGTTCGGCTTTTTCATGCGCAGATCGTATGTCGTGACGTCGCCGTCGACTCGTGAAACGTAGATCCCGGGATCAAGCTTTGTATGATCCACGGTAAATGACGCTATCTTTTTCATTTTCTTCCGATCCTCTTCTTTCCGCTCTTTGAAGCGAGCACCACGGGAACGACAGCGGCCGCGGCCGGCACTAACAGTGTGATAAGAACAGGCACTACCTTTTCTCCATTGTCTTTTCCTTCCTGTTTGAGCAGGATGACCGTGTCGGGAGATACCGCGCTGCCGTAGATCGAGCCGTTGTCCGGCGTCTGCTCTGTCAGCGTCCTGCCGCCGTTACCGTTAACGGTAAGTACGCGTACGCGCTCGTTTTCGTGGCCTTTTATCCCGAGCGTCGTTTCGTGCGCTATGGCACCGGGGCTGTATACGAATTTTACGGCGCCGATGACGTCATCATCGTCAGCGTCTATCCCCGCGTCGGCGATGATCTTCTGAATTGAATCTTTCGTCACAGGCGTTATCTGCACTGAACCGTTCTCTACCTTGACGGTCAGTGAATCGATGCCCGAAATGCCGGAGCAGTCAAGCTCGGAATATACGATCTGAGGCAGATCGTCTTTGTTATCTTTTTCGGTAACGGCGCCTTCGGCCGCTTTTTCTTTTACCGTAATATAAAACGTTTTTTCATAGTCGCCGTCAGCGGCCCCGCCTTTTACCGACGCTTTCAGCGTAACGGTGCCGGGCACGTAAGCGGTGATCGTCCTGCCGTTAAGCGATACCATACAGCCGCCGTCGTTGACGACTGTCCATACGATCGCCGAATTTGTGGCGTCGGACGGATAAACGTCCGCGTGAAGCACCGCGCTCTCCGAGACCGTAAGAGTCTCGGTAGACAGTTCTACGTCGGATACGGCGACGAAAGGCTCGG
>JAGDCE010000120.1 GCA_017958705.1 Clostridia bacterium | reverse complement strand
GATCTCGCGGACGATCTTCAGCTCGCCGGTGAAGTAGTCGTACTGCGTCTGGACGTAGGTGAAGCCGTTGATGCGGGAGATGATCTGCGCGGCGTCTTTGCCGAGGCCGTTGAGGATAACGCGCAGGGGCTCCTTGCGGACCTTGTTGGCGTTGCGGACGATGCCGATCGCGCCTTCGGCGGCGGCGAAGGATTCGTGGCCGGCGAGGAAGGCGAAGCACTTGGTCTCGTCGCTGAGCAGCATCGCGGCGAGGTTGCCGTGGCCGATGCCGACCTTGCGGTTCTCGGCGACGGAGCCGTTGATGCAGAAGCTCTGCAGGCCGATGCCGATATAGCGCGCGGCTTCTTCGGCGTTCTTTGCTCCGGCTTTCAGCGCGATGGCGGCGCCTACGCAGTAGGCCCAGCATACGTTCTCGAAGCAGATGGGCTGAATGCCCTTGGCGATCTCGTAGGGATCGAAGCCGGCGGCTTTGCAGATCTCGCGGCTCTCTTCAACGGAGCCGATGCCGTACTCCGCAAGCGTCTTGTTTATCTTTTCGATGCGGCGGTCGTAGTTTTCAAATAATGCCATAGTTCCGTACCTCTCTTATTCCTTGCGGGGGTCGATGTACTTGGCGGCCGTATCCCACTGTCCGTAGTGGCCGGTCGCTTTCTGCATCGCCTCGTTGGCGTCCATACCGCCCTTTATGAAGTCCATCATCTTGCCGACGCTGATGAATTCATAGCCGATGATCTCGTCGTTCTCGTTGAGCGCCATTCTGGAGCAGTAGCCCTCGGTCATTTCGAGGTAGCGGGGGCCCTTCTCCCTGGTCGCGAACATCGTGCCGACCTGCGAGCGCAGGCCCTTGCCGAGGTCCTCGAGCGAAGCGCCGACCAGAAGGCCGTCTTCGGAGAACGCGCTCTGGGTGCGGCCGTAGACGATCTGCAGGAACAGCTCGCGCATCGCGGTGTTGATGGCGTCGCAGACGAGGTCGGTGTTCAGCGCCTCGAGCAGCGTCTTGCCGATAAGGATCTCGGACGCCATCGCGGCGGAGTGGGTCATACCGGAGCAGCCGATCGTTTCAACGAGGGCTTCTTCGATGATGCCGTCTTTGACGTTCAGCGTCAGCTTGCAGGCGCCCTGTTGGGGAGCGCACCAGCCGATGCCGTGGGTGAAGCCGGAGATGTCCTTTATCTCCTTGGCCTGAACCCATTTTCCCTCTTCCGGAATGGGAGCGGGGCCGTGATACGCGCCCTTCGCGACGGGGCACATATGCTTGATTTCCGCGGTGTAATTCATATGCGTTTCCTCCTGTTGATATAAAGCCGGCGAAGCCGTTTCGCTTCTCGGCGCCGTCGGCCGGATTAACTGTCGGGGAAGGGCGTAAACCGGGCGCCAATCCCTTCGGTTATTATATTATAAACTGATAAAAAAATCAAGGGTTTGATATAAAGAATATAATACAAATCTTCTTGAGCAATACAGAGCGCAACTATTGATTTTTCCTAACGCTATCGGGTGTGTATCCGCGCTCCGGTTTTTGCTGTTGCAATTCCGGTATCGGTATGATACAATAATCGCAAAAGGAGGGATGTGCGTGAAGCGAATGGTTTTTGCTTTGCTTTCCGTTATATTGTGTATCCTTGTCGTCGCGCCCGTGACCGCATATGCGGCGACCTATGGTATCAGCGATACCGATATTACCGTTACCGTAGACGACACGCAATGGTACGTTTTCACTCGTGACAATCTGGAAAACAACCCGGAAATGGAGGAGGTCGGCGTTTCCGTTCAGCAAATGCGCTCGGTTTTCGACCTCAACGATGCGTATATGGATGCTTTTGTTTCATATAACGACGGAGATTACATAGAACTGTTTGTTATTAAACGGGTGGTAGACGTCGGCGCGGCGAATCTTTCAAACTACACGGACGAAGAAGTCCTTGACCTCGGGAAAGTGATTTCCGAAGAGAAGGACGTTGACGATTACTCGGTGTATCAAAACGAGTATAAGTTTGTCAAACTGATATCCAGGGATAAAGGGCCGGATAACAATACGTATTATCTTTGCGAGTATATAACGATCGTAAACAGAGACGTATACATATTGAAGTTCCAATCTCTGTCGGAGTTCGGCGCCGCAAAGTCGGCTCAGATAAAAAGTATCGTCGACAGCGTGAAATTTAACGTTGACACGTCAATAAAAGAAGAGGCGAAGAGGGATTCGGATAAAAGCGTTCTGATAGGAACGCTCGTCGGCGCGGCCGGCGGCGCCGCCATCGGCGGAATCTTCGGATTGATAAACAAGGCGTTGAGCCGAAAGAAGAAAAAGCCCGACACAAACGCTCCCGATAATTACGCGCTGCTGAACGGCGAACCATACACGGCTCCCGACGGTTTCGTCAAGCCGGAAGGCTATGATGAGTCAGCGGGCTGCGTCAAGCCGGAAGGCTACATAGAATCCGAGGGATGCGTCAGGCCTGACGAATATTCAAAATAATAGCGTTCAAAAAATAATCGTTTCAGTCAGTATAAATCCCCTTGCTTTACAGATACTAACAGTACAAATCTGTATAGTGAAGGGGATTTTGCATACGAAAGCAACGGGAATCGTGCGAAGAATAGACGACCTCGGCAGAGTCGTCATACCGAAAGAAATACGCCGCGTGCTCCGCATACGCGAAGGCGAGCCGCTCGAGATCTTCACCGACAACGACGGGGAGATCATATTCAAGAAGTATTCGCCGGTCGGGGAGATGACGCGCTTCGCGGAGCAGTACGCCGAGGTGCTCCACCGCGCCGGCGGATACCAGACCGTGATAACCGACCGCGACGCCGTCGTCGCCGTAGCCGGCGGCTCGAAACGCGAGCTGACAGGCAAGCCTGTCGCCGACAGCCTCGAAACGCTGATGGAGAGCCGCGTCCACTACGTCGTCAGGCGCGACGCGGCGAACTTCGTCAGCATCGTCGACGGCGTCGACAAGACCGCCGCGGTCGTTTCGCCGATAATCAGCGGCGG
>JAGDCE010000119.1 GCA_017958705.1 Clostridia bacterium | reverse complement strand
GATAACTTCACCGTGATATTCCGTGACGTCACGGATTATCTCGTTTCCATATCCGACAAGCTCCCGATAAGGGATTATTACTCCAAAACGACTTATTACCTCGTGTTCATCGCCGAGATGTACCCCGACTACGACAAGGCGATATATATCGACAGCGACACTGTCGTGCAGGGCGATATCAGCGAGCTGTACAACACCGACATCGGCGACAGCTACGTCGGCGCCTGCCATGAACAGGTGATGGTGCAGATCGACGAATTCGGCACCTACGCCGAGCGCGTGATCGGAGTCGACCGCGGCAACTTCTTCAACGCCGGCCTGCTCCTTATAAACTGCGTGCAGTTCCGCGAGCATCTCGTGCTCGACAAGTTCGTCCATTATCTTAAAGAGTACACCTTCGTCGTCACGCAGGACGAGGATTATCTTAACCTGATCTGCAAAGACCGCGTTTACTGGCTCGACCAGCGGTGGAACACCGAGGTCTTCGGCGAGATCCCGTATCCGCCGGAAGAGGCGAAGATGATCCACTATATCATGGTAAACAAGCCGTGGCATTACGCGGACTGCCGCTTCGGCGACGTCTTCTGGCGGTACGCCGAAAAAACGTCCGTATACGAACTGATAAAATCCATACTTGACAACTACCCCGAGGAGAAAAAACAGCGCGACCGCGAATCGGCGGAAAACCTCGTCGCCCTCGCCGTGGCCGAGACGGCGCGCCGCGACAACTTCAAGAACCGTCAGGACGCCGGGCGCGACGCCGGCAGGGTGGCGATAGTGAAGAAGATCGAGCTGTACGAGCGTCAGGGCAGGTTTGCCGAGGACGTCGAAGACGATCCGCCGACGATACCGCTTATGCCCGACGATATCGACTATCTGCGCCGCTCGCCCGTAGACCGCGCGAAATCGGCCGCGGCGTTCGCCGCGGCGAAGCGGTTCGTAAACAGGCTGATAGCCGATAAGCAGCTGATGATAAAGGAGATCCGCGGCATCGAAAATCTGAGGCTGCCCGAGGGCGGCGCCGTGATCACGTGCAACCACTTCAACGCTTTCGACAGCTTTGCGATGCAGATCGCCTTCGACCGCGCGCAGCTTAAAAAGAAAAAGCTGTACCGCGTGATACGCGAGGGCAACTACACCTCATTCCCGGGCTTCTACGGATTTCTTATGAAGAACTGCAACACGCTGCCGCTCGCGTCGAACCACAAAACGCTCAAGAAGTTCATGGAGGCGACGGATACGCTGCTCGGCAAGGGCAATTACATCCTCGTTTATCCGGAGCAGAGCATGTGGTGGAACTACCGCAAGCCGAAGCCGCTCAAAAACGGCGCGTTCACGTTTGCGGCGCGAAGCAATGTGCCGGTGATACCGTGTTTCATCACGATGCGCGATTCCGACGTCATAGGCGAGGACGGCTTCAGCGTTCAGGAATACACGATCCATATCAGCGAGCCGATTTATCCGGATCAGTCGCTCGGCTACTCGAAGCGCGTGCAGGCGCTGTCCGATCAGAACTATAAAATCTGGAAGGAAATATACGAAAAAGAATACGGGATGCCATTGAGATATACGACAGTGTCATCCGTAAATGAATAAAAAAAGGGGAACGATATGCAAAAGAAACTGACGATACTCCACTGCAACGACATCCACGGTGATTTTCTGCCCAAACGCGGGCCCTTCGGAATGTACACCGGCGGACTTTCCCGCCTTTCCGGCTACGTCAAAAAAGTCCGTGCCGAGGAGGAAAACGTGATATTCGCCAACGCCGGCGACATGTTTCGCGGATCCGTCATAGACTCGGAATTCATGGGGCTTTCCACGATCGAGCTGATGAACATGCTGTCGCCCGACGTGACGACCGTCGGCAACCACGAGGTCGACTACGGTCTCGCGCACCTGCTTTTCCTTGAAAAATGCGCGAAATTCCCGATAATAAACGCCGACCTTTACATCACGCTGAACAATACGCGTCTTTTCCGCCCG
>JAGDCE010000010.1 GCA_017958705.1 Clostridia bacterium | reverse complement strand
TTTGAATTATCAATTATCACCGCGTCGTCGGCGGGCACGCAGGGCGCCTCCGCCCTGTGGGAATCGTTGTAATCGCGCTCGGCTATCTCGCGGCGTATGTCCTCAAGCTGTACGATCTGGCCTTTTGCGGTCAGCTCGTCGTATCTGCGCTTTGCGCGCTCTTTTATCGACGCCGTCTGGAAGATCTTCAGCTCCGCGTCCGGCAGGATAACGGTGCCGATATCGCGGCCGTCCATGACCACGTCGTGCTCCGCGGCGACTTTTCTCTGCAGGTCGAGCAAAAATGCCCTGACCGCCGGTATCGCCGACACCTTCGACGCGTACATCGAGATCACGTTCTGCCTGATCTTCTCCGATACGTCTTCTCCGTTCAGATATATCCTCTGTCCGTCCTCGGTAAATCCGAGGTCGATGTCGATCTCGGGCAGACGCGCGGTAACGGCGTCCGGGTCATCGGGATCGACTCCGTTGTTATAAATATAAAGCCCCACGGAGCGGTACATCGCCCCGGTGTCGACCTGTATGAATCCGAGTTTTTTTGCTACCGCCTTGGCAACGGTGCTTTTGCCCGCGCCGGACGGTCCGTCTATCGCGATCCTGAATGTTTTCATTTTACGGTCCTCTACTTTTCGGCGGTGTGAGTTTCCGCCGCTTTATTGAATCTTACGACGCCTTCACGAAACGCCGCCGCGTCGCCGTCAGAAAGATACGCGTCCGCGGTATTATACAGTATAATCATGTTGTCGCGGCACGCTTCGGGGTGTGACAGCAGATATGCGTAGCACACAAGAAGGTCATGCGCGAGATCCGTGCCGAAAGCGTCTCTGCCGTCGACTCCGCACAGCGTTATGAGCGAGTTGACGTCGGCTTTGAGATGCTCTTCGTATTCGGCCGAGGCCGAGTTCATTATCCCCACCGCGTCAACTTTGACGCTTGATACGGTGGTTTCAAACGATTTTTTTATCCTGTTCTTTTCGGCGGCGCGGCATATGAAGAATACCGACAGACCGGCCGCGGCGGCAAACAGTACCGCAAGCAAAATTGCTGTTATCTTTTTCAAGTTATCACCCCGGAAGCGGCGACGGCTGCAGCGTTCGCCGTTGAAAACGCTATCTGCAGATTGAATCCGCCGGTGTACGCGTCGCAGTCGATCACCTCGCCCGCGAAATACAGGCCGGGCACGAGCTTTGACTGCATCGTCTTCGGATCGATCTGCCGCGTATCGACTCCGCCGCGCGTGATTATCGCCTCGGCGACAGGCGCCGCGGAAACGACGGTGAGCGGCAGTTTTTTGAGCAGTTCCAGTATCTTCCTCCGTTCAGACACGGTGACGGAATTGACTTTTTTATCCGGATCAATTCCTGTCAGTTCAACGAACGGAGCGATCAGCTTCGACGGGAGCAGATCGTGCAGCGAATTTATCAGATTTTTGTTTTTCTGCTCCGAAAAGTCGCGCAGGATGCGACGGTCGAGCGTCTGCTCGTCAAGCGCCGGTTTCAGATCGATGTAAAGCGCGTATTTTCCGGGCGTTATATCTTTCATGTGCGCGGACGCCGAGAGCACAAGCGGACCACTCACACCCTTATCGGTAAACAGCATCTCGCCGAGCTCCGAAAATACGGTTTTATTCTTCGACGTGTCGAGCGCGCTGAGCGTCACGTTTTTAAGCGTCAGCCCCTGACAGCGCGGACAAAGATCTTCTTCGCATATAAGCGGAACGAGCGACGGCGAGGTACCGATTATTCTGTGGCCGAAGGCGGCGGCAAATCCGTAACCGTCCCCGTCAGAGCCGGTCCGCGGATATGAAAGTCCGCCTGTCGCGATTATCACGCGATCAAACCGGTAAACGCCTTTGGACGTCTTTACCTCAAATTCGTCCTCTTTTCTGATACCGAGCACTTTTTCGTGCCTGAACGTGACGGCGCCGCAGTATCTCACGAGCGCGTCGACTATATCGGAAGCCTTGTCGGAAACCGGGAAAACGCGTCCTCCGCGCTCGGTCTTCAGCGGAACGCCGAGACGTTCAAAAAACGCCATAACGTCCTGCGGCGTAAGCGCTGAATAAGCCGAATACAGGAATCTGGGGTTGGAAACAACGGAGTCGAAGAATCTGTCCCTGTCGCAGTCGTTTGTGACGTTGCATCTTCCTTTCCCGGTAATGCGGAGTTTGACGCCGGGGCGGTCGTTTTTTTCAAAGACCGTCACGTCCGCGCCTCTGTGCGAGGCGACGCCGGCGGCAAACAGGCCTGCGGCGCCTCCGCCTATAACGGCGATCTTCATTTATTGTCCACTTGTCCGGAGAATTTGTTATAGACTTCGAATTTGTCCCAGACGTTTTCAAGCTCGTTGAAGACTTCTCTGACCTCTTCCTGCTTCTTCTTACCGATCGCGACGATCATCGCGTTGATGACGGAAAGCGGGGCGACGAGAGAGTCGACGAAAGACGCCATTTCGGATCTCGCTATAAGCGTATGATCGGCGTATTCCGCGAGCGGCGAATCCATCGAGTCGGTTATCGCGACCGTCATCGCCTTCTGCTGCTTCGCGAACTCCATTCCCTGCACGATACGTTTTGAATAACGCGGGAACGAGATACCTATTATGATATCGTCCGGTCCGATACGGAAAAGCTGCTCGAAGATCTCGGAACGCGAGGTGGAATTGACCAGGCGTACGTCGTTGAAGATCATCGAGAAATAAAAGTTCATGAACACGGCGAGAGACGAGGACGAGCGCATGCCCATGATATAAATGCGCTTCGCTTTTATTATATCGTCGACCGCCGCGTTGAACGCGTTTTTGTCGATATTCGAAAGGGTGTTGCGCATCTTTTCGATATCGAGTTCCATTACTTTTTCAAGTATCTCGTCGTCGTTGATCCTGTCGTTCGTAATTTCGATACGCTGCAGCGACGTGAGACGGGCGCGGATCAGCTCCCTCAGACTGTGCTGCAGGTCCGGATATCCGTCAAAACCGAGCTCTATGGCAAAGCGGACGACCGTGGATTCCGATACGTGAACGGTCGAACCGAGTTTAAGCGCCGTCATATAGGCGGCTTTGTCGTAGTGCTCGAGGATATAATTGCCGATCGCTTTTTGCCCCTTGGAAAAGCCGGGCATCGAAGCTTCGATTTTCTGTAATATGTCCATAACTGTCCTGCCTTTCTCAGTGTAAACTATATTGATTATATCACATAAAATAAAAAAATGCAAGCGTTTTTCAAAAAAACCTGCAATTTCATTTGAAAATTATTGCAAAAATCGCACTTTTTCAGCCGTTATGACGGCACGGCGTCAACCGAGCCGTCAAAAAACGCCCGTTTTTGCATAAATGAAGGTCACGCACTGCAAATTCCGGCGGTAAAACAAAGGAGCGCTCCGAAATCGAAGCGCTCCGTTTTTATCGGGCTGGTTTATTTATTTTCTTCGCTGTTCTCTTCTTTTTCAGCTGCCTGAACCGCTTCCTTCTTTTTGCCGGACAGCATGAGGTTGGTCAGTATGCCGAGGATGAGCGCGCAGGCGATCTCGGTAATGGTTACCTTGCCGAAGCTGATCGCAAGGCCGCCGATACCGGCTATGAGTATGACCGATACGACGAACAGATTTCTGTTTTCCTCCAGGTCGACTTTCTGTACCATCTTAAGGCCGGATACAGCTATGAAGCCGTACAGAGCCATGCAGACGCCGCCCATCACGCAGCTGGGGATGGAGTTGACGAATGCAACGAACGGAGACAGGAACGAGATCAGTATCGCGCCGAAAGCCGCGAAAACGATCGTTATAACGGAGGCGTTTCCTGTTATCGCCACACAGCCGATAGACTCGCCGTACGTGGTGTTCGGGCAGCCGCCGAAGAACGCGCCCGCCATGGAGCCGATACCGTCGCCGAGAAGCGTTCTGTGCAGGCCGGGATCTTCGAGGAGGTCTTTTTCGATGATAGAGGAGATATTCTTATGGTCGGCGAGGTGTTCCGCGAACACGACGAATGCAACGGGAACGTAAGCCGCGAAGATCGTCAGGAAGTACTGAGGACTCAGTTCACCGAATTTGCCGAAAGCAGACAGGAAAGTGAACTTGGGAAGCGATACGAACGTTTCCAGCGTCACTTTGCCGTCATTAAGGAGTCCGGCGAACGGGGACAGATCGATGATCATAAGAGATGCGTTGCCTGTCGCTTTTCCTATAAGGAAGAATATGAGTGCGCAGACATAACCGGAACAGATACCTATAATGAACGGGATAAGTCTGAAAATGCTCTTTTTCTTGGCATATACCGAGCAAAGCATCGTAACTGCAAGCGTTACGAGACCGCAAACGATAGCTACGTACACGGAGCCCGGTGTGGACGAGAGCGATTCGACATAGACCGTATTCCCTGCTTCATCCTTTTCGGGGTCGCCGTTTTTGTCCAGCTTTTCAGACAGGTTGTACTGGATATGCTGGTAATAATCAGCGGCATCAAGATCAGCTATATCGGCGTCTTTTTTCACGACTATCGTGACGCCGTCGTTACTGAGGTTTTCATCGGCTTTCGTAAATTTATATTTGACTGTATTGCCGTTTTCGTCTTTTATTTCTTCGTGAGTGTCGTAGACTCTGACTATCTGATATTCGGAGTTGTCATATACTTCGGTATAGTTGACTTTCTGCAGATCGCCTATAGCGTTTCCCGCGAGGCAGAGACCGATTATCGCGACCGTCGGACCGATAACGACTGCGGGCATAAGTTTGTTGATCCATTTAGTACCCGCGAATTTGACGATTATCGCTATGATCACGTAAACGAGACCGGCGAGCACCGCGCCTATGATGAGGCCGAGATAGCCGAGCGCCGCGGATACGCCGCCGGCGAACGCTGCTGCCATGGAGCCTAAGAACGCGAACGAAGAGCCTAAGAACACGGGACTTCTGAATTTCGTAAAGAGCAGGTATACAAGAGTACCGATACCGGCGCCGAAGAGCGCAGCGGTAGGCTGCATGCCGTGGCCCACAATGACCGGCACCACAAGCGTCGCCGCCATTATCGCAAGCAGCTGCTGGAGCGCAAAGACGATTGTCTGACCTACCTTCGGTTTGTCTTTCACACCGTAAATGAGTTTCATAAAAACCTCCGTTTATTTATAGCCGTTTTCCGGCTTATTTACTTATTCCGTTCTCTGAAGAAGATTGACGCACAACTCGCCGTCGTATTCGGGCACGTGGACCGATATGACCTCTGATTTCGACGTCGGCACGTTTTTGCCCACGTAATCCGCGCGGATCGGCAGTTCGCGGTGACCGCGGTCGATCAGTACGGCGAGCTGTATGCAGTTCGGTCTTCCCTGTGCGAACACCGCCTCGATCGCGGCGCGCGCCGTTCTTCCCGTGTACATCACGTCGTCGATCAGTACCACGCGCATCCCGTTGACGTCGAACGGCAGCTTTGACGGCGTGACCGTCGGATCTCTGTGTTCGGGGCGTATGTCGTCGCGGTAGAACTTTATATCGAGCTCTCCGACCGGCGCTTCCGCGCCCTCGAACAGTTTGATATTCTCCGCTATCATCTTCGCGATAGGCATGCCGCGGCGGCGTATGCCGACGAGGACGACGCCTTCGGTACCTTTGTTTTTTTCAATTATCTCGTGAGAAATGCGGACTATCGCGCGTCTGACCGCGACCTCGTCCATCAACTCGGCTTTTAAGATAAGATTCATAAAAAAATTCCTGCCGATACACGGCAGGAATCGCACAAAAGCATAATTTTTGCGTATAATCTTGCCGGTATCTCCGTACCGATTCGGATCACGTCCGAGTGCTTAAAGATTTACTGTATGGAGTATACCACAAAATTACGCGTTTGTAAAGGGGTTTTTCGCAATTTCCGAAATTTTTTGACAAATTTTATCAGTCGAGGAACGGGTTGCCGGCCTCGGTATGATACGTGTATTCTTTCATTGAATCCTCGAACGCGTGAGTCGCCGAAGCCTTGCGCGGCGAGCCGTTAAGATCCTTGAATTTCAGCACGTAAGTGTACGCCGCCCAGCCGCTGCTCTCGTCGTTGTCCTCCATCGCCGCTATCGCGATCGTGATGACGTACGTGCCGTCGCTCTCGGTCTTGATATCGGTAACGGTGCCGCCCGGGAAGCCTCCGCCGGAGTTCCATACCGCGAACGAAATAAACCCGCCGTCACGGTCGGATATGTAGATGAAGCGGCCGTCCTTGTTCGTCCAGTAGCCTTTATGCTCATTGATGAAGTCGCCTATGGGATCGGGCAGCTTTATCTCGCCGGAAAGGAACGGATCCTCGGCTTTATCGTGATGATAGAACGTCGTCCATTCGCTCTCGTCCACGTGCGTCGCGCTCATGGAACGCGGGTCGGCAGTGCCCAGATCGACGATCTGAAGTACGTAATCGTACGCGCTCCAGCCTTCGGACATTTCGTCCGCCGCTCTGCCTTCAACGGCGATGAGCACGAGGTATGAGCCTTTTCCGTCGGTCCTGACTTCGGTTATCTTTCCGTAGCGGCCGGAGTCGCCGCCGGCGTTCCAGACCGCCATTTCGACGTATCCGCCGTCACGGTCGGAAATATGGATGTATCTGCCGTTCGTATTGGTCCAGTATCCGGCGTAATCCTTCACAAAGTTGGTGATAAGCGGGGAGACCTCAGGTTCGTCGTCCAGGAACGGGTTCGCCGCGTTCTGGTGGTTGTAATACGTGCGCTGTACGCTGTCGCCCACCGCGACGCAGTCGAACGAAGCGGGATTCGTCTTGTTCTCGATCACCGAGACCGTGACGTCATAAGGATCCCAGCCGTCGCCGTACCACTCGGGATCGTCCGGCATACCGTCGATCGTGATCAGAAGAAAATACAGGCCGTCACCGGCTTTCTTGACTTCCGTCACGTTTCCGCTCGGGAACGGTCCCCCGGCGTTCCACACCGCGAAAGTCGCCCGGTATTCGCCCTTTTCGTTTATCCCGAACGTTATGAATCTGCCGTTCTTTTCAGTCCAGTAACCGGTATGATCCGCAAAGAACTCGGCTCTCAGATCGGTCTCCGGCGCTTCGGTCGTGACTTCTTCCGTCGTCTGCGAATCGTCGGGCGCCTCTGTCGTCTGCGAATCGACCGGCGGTTCGGGTCCGACCGGCTCCGTTGTCGACGGCGCCTCCGCGGTATCGGCGGTCGTCGTATTCACGTCGTCTCCGTCGGTACAGGCGCAGAACAGCATCACCGCCGCAAGCAGTAATGAAACGATTATCAGTTTTTTCATGGCTGTATCCTTTCTCTGCGATTCATCATGTTTTTCAAATATGATCCCGGCGTTGTGACGACGGGACCGTCATATAACTTACAATGCAATAATAACATATTTATACGTATTTGTAAAGAGTTTTTTTAAAAAATCACGTTTTTACCGCTCAATTGCGCAGTTTTCTTCGATAAAAACATGAAAAGCCTCTCTTTCCTCAGCCGAAAAGCCGCCGTGACAAAGCCCTTCAAGGTATACGAAAGTGACTTTTCCGCCCGTCTTTGCGTCGAGCTCTTCCGCGTAACGTTTCATACCGTCCGCGTCAAAGATCTCGTCGGCGCCGTCGCAGACTATGCGGTAGGGTATGTCAGGCATATCGGCGATCCTGTGAGCCGGCGAGATGCGTTTCAGCGCCTCTTCTATTGTTTCACCGTATCCGGCGACGGCCGACAAGATCGTACGTGAAAAATCACCCCGTTTTTCAAAGCATCCCGGCACGTCGTAACAGGGACACGCGGAGGCGCAGGCTGAAATCGAGTGCTTCGAATCCGCGCAGAAGATCAGTGCGCCGAGGCCGCCCATACTGCCTCCGCAGGCGACTACGGGAACGTCCGTGACGCCGTATTTTTCAAAAACGGCGTCGAGTATCATGTCCGCTATCCTGACAGACGCCGCGTTGCCCCAGCTCCACGGACCCGGGAACGTATACACGGAGAGTATGCCTTTTTCGGCGAACCTGCGCGTGTACGTGTTGTCGTAGACGGCGAAATCCATAACGCCGCCGAGGCACGAATTGCCGCCGAGTCCGGGAAATTCGACGACGACGCCGTTAAGAGGGCCTTTCAGCAAAGCCGCGTTCGTGTTGCAGTAACGCTCGAGATCTTCCGGCTTTATAAATCCCATCAGTCGAAGAAGCCTTTCACGGCGAGATATTCGGCGGAGAGCACCGCGCCGCCCGCCGCGCCGCGGAGGGTGTTATGGGACAGACCGACGAATTTCCAATCGTATACCGTGTCTTTTCTTAGTCTGCCGGCTGTGATGCCCATGCCTCCCCAAATCTCGCGCTCGCTCTTCGTCTGCGGACGGTCGTTTTCCTCGAAGTACGTGATGAACTTTTCGGGCGCGTGCGGCAGCTTCAGTCTCTGCGGCTCGCCCTCGAATTTATCCCACGCTTCAAGTATCTGTTCTTTGGTCGGATTCTTGCGGAATTTCACGAAGATCGCCGCGAGATGACCGTTCGACACCGGCACTCTGATGCACTGCGTCGTGATGACGGGCAGGGCCGCATTGACGACGACGCCGTTTTCCACTTTGCCCCAGATCTTCATCGGCTCTTTTTCGCTCTTCTCCTCTTCGCCGCCGATATACGGGATGACGTTGTCGATCATCTCCGGCCACTGTGCGAACGTTTTGCCGGCGCCCGATATCGCCTGATACGTCGTTACGACCATTTCGTACGGTTCGTACCGCAGAAGCGGCGTTATAAGCGGGACGTAGCTCTGTATCGAGCAGTTCGGTTTTACCGCGATGAAACCGCGCTTCGTGCCGAGGCGCTTTTTCTGCGTTTCGATCACGGCGGTATGCTCCGGATTGATCTCCGGGATAAGCATCGGGACGTCTTCGAGCCCTCTGCACGCCGAGTTGTTCGACACGACAGGGATCTCGGCTTTCGCATACTTTTCTTCAAGCGCGCGCACTTCCGCCTTCGGCAGATCTATCGCGCAGAACACCATGTCGACGAGCTCTTTCATCGAGTCAACGTCGGAAGCGTCTCGAACTATCATATCTTTAATATATTCGGGCATCGGCACGTCGAGCTTCCACCTGCCGTCGAGAGCCTCCGTATACGTTTTGCCGGCGCTCCTCGGGCTCGCGGCGATCGCCGTTACTTCAAAGAAAGGATGCGAATCGAGCAGGACGGCGAATCTCTGTCCCACCATTCCCGTTGCGCCGATGATGCCGGCTCTGTATTTTTTCATATAAACACCTCGTTTATTACGTATTAAATGCGTCAGATGATAGTGTAATCATCTTCCCGCAACATGGCGAGCAGTCCCGCCTCGTCTTTTACGGCGCGCTTCGTCAGCACGCCTGTGACGCCGACGTCCTGCTGCTGGTGGCAGTCCGAGCCCGCGATCATGTGCAGGCTGTATTTCTTCGCCCACATATGCGCTATGTCGTTGCGGCTGTCATGCCTCGGATTGCCGTTTTTGATCTCGATCCCGAACAGATACGCCGGATTCATTATCTTCATATGGTTCCTGAACGGATGAGCCTGATAGAACAGGAAACCGCGCTCCGCGGCAAGCGCCGAAAAGCTTTTCGGGTCCATGGCGAACAGCGTTCTGTACTCTTTCGCCGTCGCGTCGTCCATCCCGTATATGAGATAGTCGTTGTCGGCTCCGTTGAACCTTATTTCGTAACCGTTCAGCACGAGCATCCCCGCTCGCTCCCCCTCCTCTTTCGCGAGAAGATAAGACCGGCGGTAATGCTCAAAGAAATCCGGTATTCCCGCCTGCGCGAACAGGTCCGCGGTATACGAATTGAAATGGTTCGTTATGACGATACAGTCGTATCCCGCGGCCTTGTATCTTCCGACGGTCTCCGCGGCGGACATATGACCGCACTTTGAGACCTCGCTCGTATGAACATGCAGATCGATCTTCATCAGAGGACGGATACACCTCTCATAAGAAGTCTGACCGGGCCTTCGTATCCTCCGATCACGTCCGTCTTTTCTGACAGCTTCACCGTCGCCAGCATCTCGGAAAGCTTCGCGCTCATGGAAATGCCGGTCATCGGTACGACCTTTTCTCCGTCGTGATAATACGCGAGACGGATCTCGCCGCCGATATAATCGTTATAAAGATCGAGCTGAAGTCCCGACATCGAAACGCACTCGAGATAAGGTTCGGCGTTCATTTCTTCGTCCGTCATGCCGCCCGCTTCGAGCTTCATGCAGCCGAGCGAGCCGCTCGGCTTTTCGACTTTCAGATACTGACCGTAACGTGACGAACCGAAGTTGCCGCATACGACGCCGTCTTTGATTATTGCGGTGTCCGTCAGCTCCATGCCGTCCTCGTCGAAATAGGCGGAGCGTTCGCTGCCTTCGATCACGGCTTTCATCGTGAGCGTGATCTTGTCGCCGTCGCCCTGCTGCAGATCGTCGCCGATCTTGTGCATGTTGGCGTGCGAATAGACCGACGCATAATTGAGGTCGTACGCAAATTCGCGCATCAGACCGCCGATCTCGAACGGGCGCAGCGCAACGTTGATTTTCATCTCGCCCTCGGGCTTTACGGCGACGGATCTGTCTCTGACTTCCTTCATTTTGCCGGCGATCTCGGCCGTAAGCTTTTCGGCGTCGAATCGCGTGAAGCGGTAATCCTCGTAAAGCTCGACAGACTGTTTGTCGTCGGTGTACGTCGGGATCGCTTCGATCATGACGCGGTTCGTCGTCTGTTTCTTGTCTATACCGCGGCTGTTTACGACTCTGAGCGTATCGCGGTAGATGAATATCTCGAGCGCGTTGATCGATCCGCCAGGCACGTCGTCCGCTGCGTAAACGGCGTCGGCGATCATGCTGCCGAGCTGAGCGGGCTCGTATTTATCAAGATCGGTGGGCAGTTTTTCTTCGAGCGTACCGCCTTCGGGAAGCGCGTACGGCTCGTTGCTGACGAGCAGCGCGCGGTCGTGCGCCTGCGCGATCTTTGCCCTGATATCGTCGTCGGTCATTGAACGGTATACCTTGAACGTGGAATCGCCGGTCTTTCCGTCGTGTTCGACGTAGACCGTGACGGATGTCGAGACCGCGTCGGTGGATCTGATCGTTTCGAGATCCTTATGCACGAAAAACAGCTCGTATGATACGGTGTTTTTCTCGGAGATCCTGTATCCGCTTATGTTTTCGGTGCTGTCAAGCAGTTCTTTTAAGTTTTTCATCCGAGTTTCACCCTCACTTTCAGGTTCGGACCGCCGTCGGAGACGCGGACCCATTCTTTATATCCCTTGCCGCAGAAGCCGGAACCGTCCACCTCGAAGCTGTCGGAGATCATCGAGATCGATTTGAGCAGATCGGGCACCGAACCGCTCATGACAACGGGCGAAACGTAGTGGTCAGTCAGCTTGCCGTCGACGATCTCTATGCCGTATTCCGCGGTGCACTGGATCTGCCAGTTTTTCGGATCTTCCATACCGTTGTTCGTCTGGAAAAGCATATAGCCGTGTTTCACGGATGCTATCATGTCCTCGAGCTTATCCTTGCCGGGGACAAAGAAGGTATTCGTCATGCGGGAATACGCCTTGCGTCTGAAATTGTCGCGGCGTCCGTTGCCGGTCGGCGCGGTGCCGAGCTGAGTCGCGGACGCGAGGTCGGAAAGACCGGCGACGAGGATGCCGTCTTTTATTATCTGCGTGTCGTGCGCGAGGACGCCGTCGTCGTCAAAGAAATACGAAGCGACGGAAAGCGTCGCCGCGGCGCCGTCGTGCATGTTCGTGATCGGCGACGCGACGTACTGACCGACGCAGTGCTTCGCCATCGCGCGGTCCTTTACGAACTGGTCCATCTCCACGCCGTGACCGAAAGCCTCGTGCGCTATCAGTCCGGTTATCGAGCTGTCTGTGATTACATCGTACACGCCGGGCTCGATCGGTGTTGCTTTAACGAGATGCGTCGCGAGATCGACGATGCCGTCAAGACCGGAGCGGACCTTTCCGATCACGTCCGCCAGACTTGCGGAGCCTTTGATCAGGCGGGCCTGCGCAGGCCTTCCGTCGACGTAAATGATCAGAGCGTATGCGTTTGCCCAGCCGTAATACTGCGAGAGCTCCCTGTTCTTCGTAATGAAAAGCTTTGAAACGGTGTACGTTCTGATCATCGCGATGCTGTTCATTATCTTTTCGCTCTTGGCGGAAAGCTCGGAGCTGATCTGCCGGCAGATGCCGAGAAGCTGTTCGTCGGAATAATCGGCAAAATCGTTTTCACGGACGAAATCCTGTTTCATCGGCTCGTCTGAGACCGCTTTCGTCGTTATGCGGCGTTCGCCGAGCGATGCGTCGGTCGCCACGGCGGCGGTGATCTTCGAGGCGAGCTCTTTTTTGTCGCCGGAGATATCGTCGCAGGAATATTCGTAAAATGCGCGGCCGTCGTGCATCTTGATCACGAATCCGCATTCGCCCTCGCCGTCTTGCGCGGCGGAGCTTTTTTTGTCCGCGCGGTATACGGCCTCTTTCACGTCGGTACCGAGTACGCTGACGTAATCGAAGCCTTTGCCGAGCTCTTCAACGAGCTGCCGGCATTCTTCGCGCATGCTGTCAAGATATGCTGAAAAAGGCATTTTGTTTCCTCCTTTATATCATTCACAACACATTATAACGGTAAAAAATGAATTTTTCAATGACAGAGCGGATAAATACGGTTATCATACGAATAAAATACCGAAAATACAAGGGTTTCCGGCCTTCCTCCGCGGCACTGCATTCAATTTCTTGCTTTATACTTTCATTTTATCTGCTTTCTCGTTCCCTTCTCATATGCGGTGTCAGGCGGTGACGACGTGCGTGAAACATTAGTCGATGCGGTACTGAGAAAACGTTCGCCGACCCGCCGCAATCGCTGTTGTCGGAGATTTCGTCACTTAACGCCGGTCCCGCTTTCAGTTCAAAAGGGCTTTACGGCTCGAGATATAGGATCACGGTTTCATACCG
>JAGDCE010000118.1 GCA_017958705.1 Clostridia bacterium | reverse complement strand
TTTGGGGGGTGACGAGCATTGCGCCGCCGGGGGCGGATGAAGCAATGCGAGGAAGGCGCAGCGGTCGAAAAAATCAAGTACAGCCGCGGCAGCGGCACGCAGATTTTTTCGGGTCACCGCAAGCGGGTTTGAGGGGTGGGAAACCCCCAAGATTGTCGCGAAGCGACTCCTTAATTCGCCTTATTCTGTGATAAATAACCTCTTGACAAAATCATTGATACGTGGTATAATAGTATCAAATACGAGATGTTGCGATCATGAGAATATCAAAATTCAAAAAATAGGTTGACAATATCCTAAAATTGATGTATAATAGCGCCAAAGTTTCAAAAAGGGGCGAAGATATGAATATAAACACCGACAAGATAGTGTCCATATCCGAAGCGAATCAGAACTTCTCGAAGACGGCGCGCCTCGCCGACAAACTGGGCGAGGTATATATATTCAAGAACAACAAGCCCAGATACCGTCTCGAGGTGATAGAAGGCGACGACTTTGAGGTCGCGGAGAAGGAGCTTCCGCCGGAAACGGAGGAAGTCCGCGAAAAAAAGCTGGCGCGCCTGCTCGGATTCATAAAAAAACACCGCAAGGGACTCGAGGAGCTTCTGCGTTTATCGGACAAATAACGTAACGTAAGGCCTTATCACGTCATTAACAGAAAAACAGGTGAACATTTTGAAAGAAAAGGTCATTTATTACAGCGACGAGCGCGAGGAGTTCTCCGGCACCGATTTTAACGGAAAGCCCGTCGGCGGCGATTACGAATACATCCGCGACGGCTTCGGCGCGCGGTTCCTTTACAACGTCATAGCGCGTCCCGCGGCGTTTCTTTATGCGAAACTGGTTATGCGGCAGAAGACCGTCGGGCGGGAAAAGCTGAAAGATTTCAAAAAGGCCGGGATATTTGTCTACGGCAACCACACTCAGAGGACGGGCGATCCGTTCATGCCGAACGTGTTCCTGTTCCCTCACCGCGTCTATTTCGTGGTCAACCCGGACAATCTCAAAGTGCCCGTCATCGGCAGGTTCACGCCGGCTCTCGGCGCGCTGCCGCTGCCCGAGGGGATCAGGGCTTACCGCAACTTCCTGTCCGCGATAGACCGCCGCACGGATGAGGGCGGCGCGGTCGTGATCTATCCAGAGGCGCATATCTGGCCGTATTACACGAAGATCCGCGATTTCCCGGACACCTCGTTCGGCTACCCGTGCAGGAACGACACGCCCGTGTTCTGCTTTACTAACACTTACAAAAAAAGCCGGATATTCAGAAAGCCCCGCGTCGTGACGTACGTAGACGGACCGTTTTATCCGGACAGATCGGTCCCGGCAAACGACCGCCCCAAAGAGCTTCGCGACCGCGTATACGGCGCGATGTGCGAACGCGCCCGGCACTCCGACTGTGAATACATCAGATACGTAAAAAAGGAAAACTGACATGGTAAATATACTGTTCTGCGGCAACGGCTACGTATTCGACGGCATGCTTACGTGCGCGTTATCCATACTGAAGCGGTCGGATTCCGACGAGCCGTACACGTTCTACGTCTACACCATGGACGTGTCGCACATCAAGCCCGCGTACACCCCGATCCCGGACGAAATGATCTCGTTCTTCGACGGCGTTATAAAGGAATATAATAAAGAAAACCGCGCCGTAAAGATCGACGTGACGGATCTGTATATGAAAGAATTCTCCGGCTGTCCGAATGAAAGCGCCTACTGCTCGCCGTACACGCTGATCAGGCTCTTCGCCGATATGATCGGCAACATGCCCGACAAGCTGCTTTATCTTGACGCGGACATAATGTTCAACCGCGACGTTCATCTGCTCTACGACATCGACGTGTCGGACGTCGAATACGCCGCAGCGCGCGATCACTACGGCAAATACCTGATAAGACCGGATTACGTCAACGCCGGCGTCCTGCTTTTCAACCTGAAAAAGATGAAGCAGACCGGGCTGCTCGTCAAAGCGCGCGAGCTTATCAAGACGAAAAAACTTGTTTTTGCCGATCAGTCCGCGATAATTCGCTCTACGAGCAGCAAAAAAATGCTCCCGCAGCGGTTCAACGATCAGAAATTCCTTCGTCGCCGCACCGTGGTGCGCCATTTCTCGAAGCGGCTTTTCTGGCTTCCGTATCCGCACACCGACAATATAACGCAGTGGCACGTCAGCCGCGTGCACAAGGTCTTCCGGTATTACTGTTTCG
>JAGDCE010000117.1 GCA_017958705.1 Clostridia bacterium | reverse complement strand
CTCTCCCCGCCGCTCGTGGTAAGATACCAGTCCGAGCGGTTTCTTGTCAGATCCGCAACCGTAGTTTCAACGGTCAGAAACTGATCTGATTCATTTGGCAATCCGGTTAATTCGCGGATAAAGAATACCGTCCCAAAAACAGATATCACCGTCAGCAGAAAATACAGCAGGAAGAATAACCAGCCGTGTCTGACGTTGCCTTTGTAAGGATCCGGAAAATGCTTTTTGTCCTCGTCATAAGGATCGTTTTCAAGGTATAAAAAGCCTCTGTTTTTACGCTGTGCAAGATGCAGAAAATCGAAGAAACCGTCGGAGCCGCTGTCAAAGTACATCGTTTTTCCGTCGTTTGTCTTTATGCTGTAACTGCTTTTCGAAATACCGACGGAAAAACCGGTAAGATCCGAATATGAATATTCCCGTTTTCTTCCGAACATTGTCGTATATATACATCCGGCGTTATCGAAAGTACAGTCGCAATTCGACAAAGCGAGCAGCGGAAGCCCTAAAATCATCAAAAAGATAATATGCACTAAAAGGAATTGTATATTACAGTACTCATTTACGATGATCAAAGCAAACGAACCCGCGGCATATAATACCGAAAGAATCAGTATTATCCAAAATGCTTCCACAGGCGGCAAGATGTGCTTTTTTCCGTCCTTATTCTTCTTCGTACGCCAAACGATACTGCATACTGTTAAGACGAAAAGAACAACGGAAATACATAAACAAATCGGTTTCATCAAAAATGTTCAAATACCCCTGCCGGAACACAAGGGAACGCGCGGATAAGATCCGTGCAGTCTTTGTGCACCTTAACGCCGGGCAGATACGACAGCCCGCGCGTGTCGCAAGCCGGGGCGCCGTATATTATGCGCGTCAAAGCGCCTGCGGTAACGGTCAGATCGGCGTCTCCGTCCGTGAGCCGCCTGACCTCGTGTCCGTCTTTGCCGTACGATACGCAAAACAGTCCGGCGACGCTGTCCATACCGTCTTCCACGCGGACGGTGAACGTACCGTCGTTCTGCGGATACGTGTGCGCGTCAAGAAGTTTTTCCGTGTCGAGCACACGCGCGGCGATGTCCGGTATCAGTTTATATTCGGTGTCCGCATAATGCCGCAGCATCAGGTCTGCCTCGCGGTACAGCGAGCAGTCGCACAGCTGCACCGTCTCGTATTCTCCCTCGAACATCCGCAGAAACGAGAACACGCGGGACAGCGCGGACGGGCTGACGTACGCGAGCTCGTGCACGGTCAGCTTCGTGTTTATATACGTGTTGACGCTGTACGTCTTGCTGCCGGAGAAGACGACGTATGCCGACGGCTCTCCGTTCTCATAACAGATATACGCGCTCTTTCCGCCGCCGGTGTAATGACTGCCGTCGTATCTCGGCAAAAGCAGGTTTCTGCCGCGGCTGAATTCCACATATATTTTCAGCATATCGGGCAGGAGGCTCTCGTCATACGGGACGAATCCGCCGTCGTAACCGACGAAATCGAGCGCGGACGCCGGAAACGTAGCTATAAGATGATCCGCGACCCTCTCGTAGCCGAATTTATTGTAATACGTGAAGGAAAACGGATGCAGCAGCGCGACGGCGGCGCCCTCGTCACGCCCTATCTCGTGCATGCGCGTGAGCATCGCTCTGATATTGCCGCGCCGTCTGTTCTCCGGCGGCGTCTCTATGCCGCCTGCCGTCATCGTCTTCACGGTCCCGCCGGAAAAAGCGGTCCGGGTCAGAGTGAACAGCCCGGTCGAAAGCGTCTTTCCCGCCTCATCCTCCGCGGCGACCGACATGACCTCGCCGCAGGGGAGAGGCGTGCGCTTTTTTATAACGATATTTACCATATAAATACCTCCGCACCGCGGCGGCGCATCATCTGAATCTTATCTCTATGCTGTCGAGCTCCGGCTCGAATTTGCGGATCGCGACCTTCGCCGACGCGAGCATGCGCTTTGACGCGAGATTGGACGGGATGCCGTTATATTTGTCCGACAGATACACGACCTCTTTTATCCCCGCCTGGATTATCGCCTTCGCGCACTCGTTGCACGGAAACAGTCCGACGTAGAGCGTCGCGCCGTTGACGTTCCTGCCGCCGGCGTTGAGTATGGCGTTCAGTTCTGCGTGGACGACGAACGGATATTTCGTCTCCTCGCCCTCGCGGTCCCACGGGAAATCGTCGTCGGAACAGCCGCGCGGGAATCCGTTGTAGCCGGTCGATATTATCCTCTTATCCTCGCCGACTATGCAGGCGCCGACCTGTGTGTTCGGGTCCTTGCTGCGCATCGCGGCGAGCACCGCAACTGACATGAAATATTCGTCCCAGTTGATATAATCACTTCTCTTCATCGGTCTTTTTCTCCTTTTTCGGTACTTTCATTACTATAACTGCGGCAATACCGCCGGCGATGACCGCCGAGCAAACCGCGATGATGACTGCGTATAACGGCCTGAAGCCCTCTTCTCCGGCCGCAGGTTCCGGCGCCGCCGTCGTATCCGGCTTCGTGCCGGCGGGTTCGGGCCCGGTCGTCGCCTCGGGCTCCGTCGGCGGCTCCGTTTCCGTCACGGGCGCGGTGACGGGCTCCGGCGCTTCATATCCTTTATTTGTGACGAATGCGATATTGTGTATCAGATAAGTCTGGTTTTTCTGCGTGTACGCGCACAGGAACACCGGTCCGCTGTACGCGACGTCCGACAGGTCGATATAAGTCGAGATGCGGTGCAGATAGCCGTTTTTGCCGTCGTTTATGCGTTTATGCGCTATATCCGCGGAATAATCCGGCTCGCTCCCCTCTCCGCCGTAAGGCGCCGCACCGTCGGATACAAGTCCGATGAACGAAGCCACGCCGCAGGCGTCTCGGTCGAAATTCTCAGCAACGGAGTATTCTATACATACGCCGGAATAAACGGAAAGATCCATGTCGCCGAGCCCGAGGCAGTCGCCGGTGCCGCCGGCGAACACGCGCCAGCTTACCTTTGCTTTCGAATACCTCTTCTTCACGCCGTCAAGGGCGGAAAGATCGAGTGTTACGTATGACGCCACGCTGTCTTTAGTCAAATACCTGGTATCCTGGAATTCCGAGCCGTCGGGATACGGACACGACTCCGGCATTCCGTCGAACACCGGGATAAGGAACGTATACGGCAGATCGAGCATGGCGTTTTCTTTAAAGGAATTGTAAAACGTGGTCGCCACGCCGGTCGAGCCGTGGATGCTCTGCATATACTGACCCCAGAAATTGCGCGAAGATCTCGGGTCGACGTTGAATTTCTGAAAATACGGCGTGTTCTGATAGTCTTTTATATACGTGTCCGTGGCGCGGTACGCCCCGCCGTAAAGCGCCTTCCAGCGCGTGTTCCACGACGCGCCGCCCCATTCCGCGGCTTTTTCCGGCGTGCCGTTTTTCGCCTCGTTCATACCGCCGAGATAGATCGCGAAATATCCGGTGCCGGCGGCTCCGATGTTGAAGTAGTTATACAGTCCGTTATACGATTTGAGCTGCGCTTCGGTATAGCCCGAGGTCGGGGCTTTTATCAGGTGACCGTTTTCGGAGCCGGTGACTTTGTTCGAATAATAATACCAGAGCTTGTCGCCGCATTTGCCGTTTATCAGCGAGCTCGTTCCCGCGGTGCCCTGCTCCGCTCTGACTCTCGCCGCGAGATAAACCGGGCTCGCTCCGAGCTCTTTTCCGATCTCATAAAAGTATTCTGCATACGTCGTATCGGAATATTCGCCGTCGAGTCTGGCGTTCGCCATGAACGTGCCTTTTACGGCGGCTTTCACCATGTCGAGCGTCGTGGTGTCGTTCCAGGCGAGATCGTAAAACTGGAATATCTGCTGCTCGTCCATGAAATTGCGCGGGTCCATCATGTATTCGACCGCGGCGCGCGACGCCTTCCACCAGCCGGAATCGTACTGCTCGTAATTCGACATGTCGCGCAGTACGATATACTGATCGCCGTTCGGCACGAGGCTCCGCTTCGGGTTGTCCTCGGTCTCCATGTAAAGCACGTAATCCCACGTGTATTTGCCGCCCGACATTTCGGTTATGTTTATCGGCTCGAACTCCCAGGACGGATGCGTTTTATGAAGCCGGCTTAGTTTTTCCGCGTAATCCTTCGGGAAGCCTTTTTGTACGAGCGACTCCGCGTAGCCGTCCTCCGCCGAAAATGCCGGGATCTGTATCAGAAGCAGCGCGAGCGTCGCGCACAGTACTTTTATGATCTTTTTCATCCGGTTATCCATCTCAGCCGTCTTTTTT
Organism: Clostridia bacterium; assembly: GCA_017958705.1. Classification (GTDB taxonomy): domain Bacteria; phylum Bacillota; class Clostridia; order Oscillospirales; family CAG-272; genus UBA1248. The sequence continues at coordinate 3,846 of JAGDCE010000117.1, read as the reverse complement.
CAAAAATTTTATCAGATCGTCGGCGGACGGGACGGAGCCGACGCCGCCCTCGTTCGAGGATGAATAGGCGTACGCCGCGGCGGCGCATTTGGCCGCCTTTCTCGCGTTTCCGTCGGTCTTTATATACGCCGCGCAGAACGCCGCGCCGTACACGGCGGGGGCGTAGTTTTCGTCGAGATACGTTGAAGGATATTCCGCCGCCATCTCGCTGTGCAGTCCGTCGTAGATGAACGCGCCGCGGTCCGGGATGCGGATTATATAGTACTTCGCGCTGATACGCGAGGCGAGCGCCATCGCAGCCGGAAGAAATTTCTCATATTCCGTCGGCTCCACGCCGCAGTACGATCCGACCTCGGACGCCTCGAAAACCGCCGCCTCGAGCCGTACGCCGATCGGCGGCTCGGACCGCTTTGCCGGTCCGCACGGATGCCAGAACACCGGCACGCCTTTGTTCGCCGCGACGTTCGCGGCGTAGGCGGCGAGCCCGTCCGGCAGATCATTCTGTATGTACACGGCGTCGGGATACACCATGAACGCCGCCTTCACGTCCTCCGCCGTCAGAGTTTCGTTCGCGCCGGGGAACCTTATGATCCTGCCGGCTCTGCTCTGCTCGTGGATAGTCATGTACAGTCCGGTCTCCTTTTTTTCGGCCCGCTTCACGAACCTGCGGTCGACGCCGGCGCTTTCAAGAAAGCCGGTAAGCTCTCTGCCGTGGCGGTCGGAGCCGACGGCGGAGCAGAAAATGCTGTCGAGCCCGAGCGCGCGGAACGTCAGCGCGGCGACTGTCCCGTTCCCGCCGGGAACGTATTTATAGCCGTCGCCCCTCGCCTCGTTCGTGCCGCCGGGCAGGGCCTGCATATAAGCGTCGAAGCACATGTATGCGCCGGACAGTATCAGTACTCTTTTTTTCATATCATCCACCGAAATCGCAAAATCTGCTGTTTTCGGACCGTTTTCGCCGCGCGGCGACCGTATCCGACACGTCCATTATACACTATCCGCACGGTTTTGTAAATAGATTATTTAAAAAAATGCACACCATTTCACTTGATTTGAAGTCCGTATCCGTGTAAAATTGATGAAAAGAGAGGTATCAGCAATGGATCTTAGAATAAAATCAGTATCGGCCGTGCTCGCCGCGGCGACTCTGTGTTCCGTACTGCTCTGCGGCTGCGAGCCGGAGGAGCCGTTCACTACGTCGCACACGGTAATAACCGCGCCGACGGACGCGACTCAGCCCGATCCGGAAACGCTCCCGCCGATCTCGACGGACGAGGTGCCCGGCACACAGACGGACGAGCCCGATACGGTCACGCAGGAGCAGACCGAGCCCGTGACGGAGCAACAGACCACGACCGCGCAGACCACGCCGGAGCCGACGACGGCGCCGGAAAAAGACCCGGACATCCCGGATTTCACGGTCGATCTGTCGTCTTATGAAAAATACATGAATCCCGAGGACCGCGACGCGTATCTGATACTCGTCAACCCGTCCAACCCAGTCGGCAAAGACCACAAGCCGACCGATCTCGAGCCGCTCGTCGACACGAGACCCGACAGGAGCAAGAGATATATGCGGCTCTACGCCGCCAAGTCGCTTGAGGCGTTCCTCAAGGAAGCGCGTGCGAACGGCTGCAAGAACGTGACCGTGACGAGCGCTTACAGAAGCTACGATTCGCAGAAAGAGATATTCGACGGCGACGTTAAAAAGCTGATGGAAAAGGGATATTCCGAGGAAGAGGCGATCGCGATAGAGCGAAAGGACACGGCGTTCCCGGGCGAGAGCGAGCATCAGACGGGGCTTGCAGTCGATATGCACAACCTGAGCTCGGCTCAGCCGGCTTTCGCCGACACTTACGAGGCGAAATGGCTTGCGGAAAACGCCTGGAAATTCGGCTTCATCCTGCGCTATCTGCCCGACAAGGAAGAAATAACGACGTACGTTTACGAGCCGTGGCACTTCCGCTACGTCGGCAGATATCACGCGAAGCGCATATACGAGATGGGCATGTGCCTTGAAGAATATATCGAATATCTGGCGAACAACTGACCGGGAGATCGATTTGAAAAGGATTTTTATCGCATTGACCGCCGCCGTGCTGTGCGCGCTGATACTGACGTCGTGCGTCTCCCCGGAGCCATACGACACCGGGCCGGAGACGATGGCTTCCGGGACGACGGTACCCGAAACGACCGTGCCGGAGACGACGGAGCCCGAAACAACAGAGCCCGAAACTGCCGAGCCGGAGACCGAGCCGCCGGAAACAACGGAAGCCGAAACGACCGTACCGGAAACCACGGTTCCGGAGACGACCGTACCGGAAACGACAGCGCCTGAAACAACGGTCCCCGAAACGACGGTCCCGGAGACCACGGCCCCGGAAACAACGGTGCCCGAGACCGCGCCGTATGAAAACGAGCTCGGCTTCAAGGAAGATCTTTCCGCTTATGAAAAATACATGGACCCGGAGGACAGGGACGCGTATCTTCTGCTCGTCAACCCGGACCACCCGCTGGGCAGCGATTACAAGCCGTCGGATCTGACGCTGCTCGCCGACAGGAGGGGCGACCGGAAAGACCAGCTGCGGCTGTACGCCGCGAAAGCGCTCGAGGCGTTTCTGAAAGAATCGCGGGCGAACGGCTGCAAAACGATGACGTCCGTCAGCGCGTACCGCCCGTACAACACGCAGAAATACATCTTCGACAACGAAGTCAAAGGATACATGGAAGAGGGCATGACCGAGGAGGAGGCGATCGCGAAGACGAGATCCGACACGGCGTACCCGGGAGAGAGCGAGCATCAGTCCGGTCTTGCCGTCGACGTGCTCGATTACGACCACACGCTCTCGAACTTCGCCGGCACGTACGAGGCCGGGTGGCTTGCCGAAAACTGCTGGAAATTCGGTTTCATTCTCAGGTATCCGCAGGACAAAGAGGAGATAACGACGTACGTTTACGAGCCGTGGCATCTCCGCTACGTCGGCAGATATCACGCGAAGCAGATTTTCGATATGGGCATGTGTCTTGAGGAATACGTTGAATATCTGGCGAATAACCCGTGATCTTATGTCAATAATACCTGTGCTTACGCAGGTATTATTTTTTTTCGGAGGATCATTATGGACAAAAAACGGGGTTCGGCGGACGCCGAGATGCTGAAAGACATTTACAAGAACTGTAAAATGGGCGTGGAATCCACGTCGAAGCTGATGAAGGACACGGAAAACGAAGGTCTGAGGCAGCTGATGGGCGAGCAGCTGAAGCAGTATCAGGGCTTCGCGGCGCGCGCCGCCGGTCTGCTCGCCGGGCAGGGCAAGGCGCCAGAGGACGCGGGCTTTTTCGAAAAGCTTCCGGCGGAGATCGGAATGGCGGTCGAGCAGATGATGGATCCGTCCGACAGCAAGACGGCGCAGATGATGATAAACGGCTGCGTCATGGGCGTGGCGGAGCTAAAAAAGCAGCTCGCCGACAATCCCGGCGTGTCCGAGCAGACCGCGGCGCTCGCCGCCGACATGATGCAGTTCCAGCTCAACGCGATAAACGACATGAAACAGTACTTGTAAAAAAATGGTCTAACGCCTTGACAACCGGCCGGTTTTGTGATAGAATATAGCCCTGCAATGGGATATAGCCAAGTCGGTTAAGGCACAAGACTTTGACTCTTGCACTCCGCTGGTTCGAATCCAGCTATCCCAGCCAGAAAAAACCTCGCGAAAGCGAGGTTTTTTCAATGAAGTCGCCCAGCCCTTGGGGTCCCCGAAACGAGCTTGCCGAGTTTTGGGGAACGGGCCGACGGGGCTAATGAAGACGCTTCGCTAATGAAGAAATTAAGTCGCTCACTACGTT
>JAGDCE010000116.1 GCA_017958705.1 Clostridia bacterium | reverse complement strand
CCGGTCTTGTAGCCGAGATCGTAGTAGCTTATCGACAGCGTCGCGAGACCGCATTTCTTGCAGATGCCTTCTTCGCCGGCGATAACGGGCTTCTTTGCTTCGCGGACATTGTTGCCGATTATGTCGCCGGCGGACGCCGCGGCTTTGTCCGTCGGGATGTAGATCACGTCGGATTCGGCTACCGCGAGATTGGTGACGGCGGCGATGTCGTTGCTGTCACTGAACGAATACGGGGTGCAGGTGACGCCCTTTTCGGTCAGGACTCTCGTCACTTCCTTTACCTGGTACGCGGAGTTGGCCTCGGCGCTGCAGTAGATGAGGCCGACCTTCTTCGTATCGGGGAACAGGTCGAGTATCATCTGCGCCTGCTCGTCGAGCGGAGCGAGGTCGGAGGTGCCTGAGACGTTGCTGCCGACGGTGCCGTTGAAGTTCTCGATGCCGAGTGCGACGCCGTATTCGGTGACGGACGTGCCGAGTATCGGGATCTTGTTCGTGGCGTTGTACGCGGCCTGCAGGGCGGGCGTGGCGTTCGCCATTATGAGGTCGACTTTGTTGTTGACGAAGGAGTTGACTATCGTCGTGCACTGGGCGGAATCGCCGGAGGCGTTCTGTTCGTCGAACGTCACGTTATCGGCGCCGAGCTTGTCGATCAGGGCTTTCTTGAAGCCTTCGGTCGCCGCGTCGAGCGCTTCGTGCCTTACGAGCTGTACGATACCGACCGTGTACTTCTTGTCCGACTTATTGCATGACGCGCAGCCGATACAGATCGCCGCGATCATAAGTACGGCGAGGATAAGGGATAGAGTTCTTTTCATTGTTTTTTCCTTTCGGTTTTATTTCTTTTATAAAACGACCCGTACGGCGCGTGACCGTACGGGACATCATCGGTTAAGTGACCCGGACGCTTACGCGGCAAAGAAGCTGCCCGCAAAGTAAAAGCGGACGTAATATCGGGGGTAATATACCGCGCAAAGCCGAGACATGGTTTTTCTCCGTTTTCCGAAATCTTGTACGTATTGTATCACATTTATCCGCGGTTGTCAACAACTTTTTTCATTTTTTGAAATTTTTCTTTTTTGTTCCTGCAAAAAATCCGGGTCTCCCCGGATTTTATTTTAATATGTGCGCGCCGGGACTGAGAATTTTACATTGCCCCTGCAATTTTTCGGCGCAAATCATTCATATCACCGGTCCGTCTCCGCGTCAGTCGCCGGTGCGGACGAGTCGTTTGAAAGCAGTTTTTCGTAAACGGCGCGGGCGTCGGATACTTTTTTGACGAACGACGCCGTCTCGGGGTACGGGATGTTTATCAGGTGACCGTCCTTTCCGTACTGCTCGTCGGCGAGCCACTGGCGCACTATGCCGTGGCCGGCGTTGTACGCGGCGTACACCGTCTCCCAGACCTCGAACTGGCCGTAGAGATACGAAAGATACTTCGTGCCTATGCGGATGTTGATCTCCGGGTCGTCTATGCTTTGCTTTTCGGGGTCGATGCCCTCCTTGGCGCAGAGCCATTCGTACGTGCCCGGCATCAGCTGCATCAGCCCGCGCGCGCTTTTGTACGATTCCGCGTCGTATCTGAAATTGCTTTCGACCTTTATCACGGCGTAGATGACCGACTCCGGCACGCCGTACATTTCCGAGTATTTTTCAACATATTCGGAATATCCGCGCGGATAATTCCTGTTTTGTACCGCGTAGTAGAGATGCTGTATCACGAAGCCGCCCGCTATCGCGAGCGCCACGAGCACGATCACCACGACGCTTCTTTTGATCGCCTGTTTCATTTTACGTATTTTTCCGTTATTTTTCCGATCTTATCGCAGACCGACGTTATATCGCCGTCGTTTTCTATTATCTCGTCACAGTATACGCGGAAGAAATCCTCGTTATGCTGATTTTCAAGCCGGGCGAGCGCCCGCTCCTCGTCTATACCGTCGCGTTCGGTTATGCGTTTCAGCCGCGCCTGAAGCGGCGCGCAGACGCCGACCACGGCGGTGCATTCGTTGTCGTAGCCGGATTCAAAAAGCTGAGACGCGTCGACCGCGGCGAACTTTTTACCGTCCGCCTGCGCCTGACGCAGCAGCTCCCGCACGCGGTCGAGCACCGCGCCGTGCGCCGTGCGGTTCAGCAGCGCGAGCTTTTCTTTATCCGAAAAGACCGTCGCCGACAGGATTTTCCTGTCTATTTCGCCGTCGCGGTAAGCCTCGGGGAAGAGAGCCCCGAGCGTTTCGCACAGCGGGGAATTTTTGTAAAGCAGTCCGTGATATATTTCGTCGCAGTCGCATACGAACCCGCCGAGCTGTTCAAAACACTGCGCCGCGGTGCTTTTTCCGGCGCCGCTCTGACCGGTCAGACCTATGACCGGGATCGTTATGCCGACCTGTATTATGTTGTATCCGGCGGCCTTGAGCAGTCTGTTGTATACCGCGAGACCGATCCCGGTGCGCGGCGGTATCACGCAGAGAATGCTTTTCGCGTCGCGCCCGTCGTATCCGCGCAGAAGCGAGAACAGACGGCGCGCCTGCCCCTCCGCGTCGTTCGGCAGATAAGTGACGTTTCTGCCGCGCAGCAGCGCCTTGTCGGCTTCGGTGCAGATGACGCCGGCGTCCGGGTCTTCGTCCAGTTTCCGCTTCATATAAGCCGCGACGTCATCGTGCGGGCCTTTCAGCAGATAAAGCGGCACCTTCGGCGCGTAATGGCGGTATTTCATGCCCGGCGCCTGCGGACGCAGATCCGCGTCGGGCTTTTTCAGCAGCGTTTCGTCACGGCCGACGTGTATCAGCCGCCCGAGCATCTCCTCGGTCACCGCGCCCGGACGCAGGATCACCGCGCCGTCGCCGTCAAGCCTTATTATCGTCGATTCGAGGCCTATGTCGCAGCCGCCGCCGTATATTATCGCGTCGATTCTGCCGTCAAGATCCGCGGCGACGTGCTCCGCCTCCGTCGGCGACGGAGAGCCGGACAGATTTGCCGACGGCGCCGCGATCGCGACCCCGCACGCCTCTATGAATCTTCTCGCCGCGGGGTGAGACGGTATGCGCACCGCGACGGTGTCGAGCCCGCCCGTCACCTCGTACGGAACGGTCTCTTTCTTTTTGAGGATCATCGTCAGCGGTCCGGGACAGAAGGCTTTCGCCAGACGGTAGTATAACGGAGTGGTGTACGCGTACTTTTCCGCGTCCTCGGCGCGCGCTATATGGATTATCAGCGGATTGTCGGACGGTCTGCCCTTCGCTTCGTATATCTTTTTGGCGGAGCCGGCGTCCTCGGCACTGCCGCCGAGTCCGTAGACGGTCTCCGTCGGGAAGGCGACGAGCCCGCCCTTTTTGATTATCCTCGCCGCGCGCGCGATGCCGGCGGCGGTGTCCTTCAGATGAAGCGTTTTCAACTCAGATCTCCTCTTGTGAAAGCTTTGCGGCGGTGTCGGCGGTTATCAGCGCGTCGATCATGGCGTTCAGATCGCCGTTCAAAAACGCGTCGAGCGAGTATATCGTCATGCCGATGCGGTGGTCCGTAACGCGGCTCTGCGGATAGTTGTACGTCCGTATGCGCTCCGATCTGTCGCCGGTGCCGACCTGGCTCTTGCGCTCCGACGCGATCCTGTCGTGCTGTTCCCGCGTCTTCATGTCGTAAAGCTTCGTTTTGAGCAGCTTCAGCGCCTTGTCCTTGTTCTTGAACTGACTGCGCTCGTCCTGGCATTCGATGACGATGCCCGTCGGCTTGTGGTAAAGCCGTATCGCCGATTCCGTTTTATTTATGTGCTGGCCGCCGGCGCCGCTCGATTTGCACGTCTCGAACTTTATATCGGCGGGGTTTATCTCGACCTCGACGTCGTCCGCCTCCGGCAGCACCGCCACCGTCACGGTGGACGTGTGGATGCGGCCCTGCGCCTCCGTCTCCGGAACGCGCTGGACCCTGTGGACGCCCGACTCGAATTTAAGCCGCGAATACGCGCCCTCGCCCGAAACGGTGAAAGATACTTCCTTGAAGCCGCCGAGCTCCGTTTCGTTGCAGTAAAGCAGCTCCGTCTTCCATTTCATGCTCTCGGCGTACATACAGTACATCCGGTACAGCACGTAGGAGAAGAGAGCCGCCTCGTCGCCGCCCGCGCCGCCGCGAATCTCTATCACGACGTTTTTGTCGTCGTTCGGATCCTTCGGCAGAAGCAGTATTTTAAGCTCTTCCTCGCAGCGCTTCATGCCGGCGGCGCATTCCTGCAGCTCCGCTCCGGCGAGTTCGCACAGCTCGGGATCGCCCGAGCCGAGAAGCTCCTCGGCCTCGGCGCGGCCCGCTTCGAATTTCTTGTATTCGGCGTATTTTTCCGCCACCGGCAGAAGGTTCTTGCGCTCCTTCATCAGCTCTCTGTATCTGCCGGCGTCCGATACGACCTCAGGATCCATCAGAGAGCTTTCTATTTTTTTCAGTTTTTCAGCAATGGCTTCAAGCTTTTCCGTCATTTCCGTCCTCTGCGATCCTCTTCACGCATTTCTCGAATTTGTCCCGGGGCAGCGTCACGTCGCGCCCGCATCCCGTGCATACGGCGCGCACGTCGGAGCCCGCGCGTATTATGCGGAACAGAGACGCGCCGCAGGGATGTTTCTTTTTCATAAGCACGGTCATCTCCGCCTGCAGTTTCATCGGGACCATTTGCACCTCCCGCCGTCCGCGGGACGGCTTTTTCACGCTTATTTTACCACAATAGTGTGAAGGAATCAACACCCTCCAATATTTTTAATAAAAAATCCAACAATTTTTATTGATATAAACCGCCTTTCGGGTTATAATTGGATAAAACAATATCTACATTAAAAGGAAATCCCGAAAATGGCTGAAAACTGCACACACGACTGCTCGACATGCAGCGCCGACTGCGCTTCGCGTGTCCCGTCAAAAGAACCGTGCAATAAATATTCGCACGTTAAAAAAGTAATAGCCGTCGCGTCCGGCAAGGGCGGCGTCGGCAAATCCCTCGTCACGTCCATGCTCGCCGTACAGACGGCGAAGCGCGGACACAGGACCGCCGTGCTCGACGCCGATATAACCGGCCCGTCGATACCGAAGTCATTCGGTCTGCACGGTCTGTGCGACGGAAGCGACAAGGGTATAAATCCGTTCGTCACAAAGAACGGCATCGAGGTCATGTCCGTCAACCTGCTGCTGAAGGACGAGAGATCGCCGCTCGTATGGCGCGGCCCGGTCCTCGCCGGAACGGTTAAACAGTTCTGGACCGACGTGGCGTGGGGCGACGTCGACTACATGTACGTCGACATGCCTCCCGGAACGGGCGACGTGCCGCTGACGGTGTTCCAGTCCGTCCCGGTCGACGGTATAATCATCGTGAGCAGCCCGCAGGACCTCGTCTCGCTGATCGTTTCCAAAGCCGTCAACATGGCGAGAATGATGAACATACCGATTATCGGTCTGGTCGAGAATTTCAGTTACTTCGAATGCCCGGACTGCGGCAAAAAGCATTATATATTCGGCAGAGGCGGCACGGATGCCGCCGCGCTCGAATACGGCATACACGTACTCGCCAGACTCCCCATCGACCCGAAGGCGGCGGAGCTGTGCGACGAGGGATGCGCGGACGATCTTGACAGCGACGCGCTCGGCGCCGCGGTCGACCTGATAGAGCGCCTATGAGGAAACTTTTAACGGCGCTGTCGCTTCTGACGGCGGCGGCGCTGCTCGCCTCGTGCGGCATTGTGTCGTTCCACGACGGCGCGGACACGACGACGGCGGAGAACACCGCCGCGCCGGTAACGACCGGCGCCGAGACGGATGCGCCGCGGCAGATAGATATCGACACCGATTCCGCCGACGCGATGAAAAAGAGAGCCGAGGACGCGCTCGGGTCGCTTTCCGTGATAAACATGTCCGGCGCGCGCATTATGATCGCGTGCCTTGACCTGACGTTCGCGGAGGGGAACGGGGAACAGACCGTGCTGTCGGCGGACAGATCGCAGCGTACGGCAAAACTCGAGACTAAATTCAACGCCGACGTCGCGTTTATCAGATTCACCGAGAAGGAGCTGTTGACAAAGCTCGGCGAAGCCGTCAAAAACGGCGAATATTTCGCCGACGTGCTGGCGGTACCGGCGAGCCTCGTCGGCAGACTCGTCTCCGACGGTCTCGTCAAGAGCCTGCGCAAGCTGCCGGACACGGATCTTAAGGCGTCGTATTTCAGCGCCGACGCGACGGATGCGTTTTCCGCCGGGCACGGGCTTTACGCCGTCGCCGGAGAGGGGTGCTTCGAGCCGGAGAAGATATACTGCGTCTATTTCAACAGGAGCCTTCTCGACGGAGTCGGCGCCGATCCATACAAGCTCGTGAAGGACGGCGAATGGACGCTTGAAAAATACGCGGAGCTGTCCGCGGCGTTCTCCGCCGCCGGAGCCGGCGCCGCGATCGTGAAGACCGGTCTCGACTACAAAAAAGCGCTTTACCTCGGATCCGGCCTCGATTTCACGACGAACGGCACAGACAAAACGCCCGCGGCGAACACGTTCTCAGACGGATATATGAAGACCGCGGAACTTCTGAAAGATCTCGCCGACGCGGCGTATCACGCCGATCCCGCGGCGCGCTTCTCGGAAGGGGAAACGCCGTTTTTCATAGGCACCGTCGCCGACGCGGAGAAGCTGCCGGAGGACGCGGGCGCGTGGGGAATGCTGCCGATGCCGAAATACGGCGCGGACGCGGAATACTCGGCGTATCTGTCTGAGGATGCGACGGTGCTTTGCGTGCCGGCGTGCAATTCGGACGACAGGCTGAGCGGCGATTTCATCGAGGCGTTCAACGCCTGCTCGGAATCGTATATGAAATACGATCAGCTGTATCACTACATGCTCGACGTACTGCGCGACAACGGCTCGGTGAACTGCCTGAATATCATTCTCGGATGCGGCAATTACGATTTCGTCACGGCGTTCGCGTCCGGATATCCGAATCTGTACAAAAATACCGCGGAGGCTTTCGGAGAGCTGATCTCGGGTGAGCTTGAGGCGGAAGAATATATGCAGCGGGAGGACGAGGTAAAAGAATACCTTGCCAAATGGTTCCCGGTGACGTATAAATAAAAAAAACGGGCTTGCCGCAATGGCAAGCCCGTATACGACGTCACACCCTTCCGTCAAGGAACGCGACCGAGCGCTCGATCGAATCCTTCGAATTGCCCCACGGCTCGTCCGTGTAGCGGTAGTCGAATTTCTTGCAGAACCAGGAGACGTCCTCGCAAAGCGTTTCGATATAGGCGTTTTCGATTTTACTCACCGCGTCGTAGAAGTCGCCGAAATCCTTTTTCGGCAGATCGCGCCGCGCGTACTCTATGAAGCGTCTGTAATGCGGCAGGCAGAAGAACGGCTGCGCGTCAGTCTTTTTACGGAACTGCTCGTCGTTCTGCCACAGATACACGGCGCACTCGAACATCTTGTCTATGTGGAATTCTATCTTTCCGCAGACGTAGCAGGAGCTCTCAAGCTTCGACAGATCGTCGCAGGCGGCGACGCCCTTGCCGCGCACGGCGGAGATCAGCCCCTTCGATCTGACCTTGGCGCGCACCTCGTCGAGATGGCTCTCGAGCATAAGGGCTATGCCGAGACGGTTCTTCATCAGAAGCATCATGTCGTAATGTTTCTTGCAGAAGCCCTGCTCGTTCGTCTTGATGCGGATATCCGGCTCCATCATCGACGCGCCGGTTATCAGATCGAGCTCGTTTTTCTGCAGTATCTCCTGCATCGTGCAGAACGGACAGCCGCAGCTTTTGTCCTCCGCCGACTTTTCAAAGGCGGTGTTTACCGGAATAGTATAGATCTGTTCTTTCATTTCATATCATCCTTTTTTTCGTCTGATATGATCATATCAAAAAAATGAGGAAAAATCAAGTATTATGAGCGATATTCTTAAAGTAAATCGTCCCGCCCATTTCGATCTGGATAAAATTTTCGACTGCGGACAGAGTTTCCGCTTCGAAAAAGGCGGCGACGGCGTGTGGGAGGGCGTCGCGTTCGGCAGGGTGCTGCGCGCCTCGCAGGACGACGCGTACATATATCTGAACTGCACAAAAGACGAATACGAAAAGATCTGGGAGAACTATCTCGGGCTTGACGCCGACTACGACGAGATAGACCGCGACATAGCGTCGCGCTTCGACAACGACGTCATCGTCGCCGCGATGGAGGCGGGAGACGGCATACGCATATTGCGTCAGCAGCCGTGGGAGACGCTGTGCAGTTTCATAATATCGCAGAACAACAACATACCGAGGATAAAATCGCTCGTCGCCGCGATCTGCCGCGAATACGGCGAAGCGTTCGAATACGGCGGCAAAACTTACTACGCGTTCCCGACGCCGGAGGCGCTTTTGGGCGCGGGCGAGGAAGGACTGAAGGCGCTGAAGACCGGTTTCCGCGCCGCGTATCTGATCTCCGCCGCCGAGCACTGCAGGGACGGCCTCGATCTGCAGAAGATCCGCGACGCGTACACGTACGAACAGGGAATGCAGGAGCTGTGTAAAATAAAAGGAGTGGGACCTAAGGTCGCGTCGTGCACGCTGCTGTTCTCGCTCGGAAAGACGGACGCGTTCCCGGTCGACGTGTGGATCAGGAAGACGATAGATAAATATTTCGGCGGAGCGCTCGACGTCTCCGCGCTCGGCCCGTACGCCGGGATAGCGCAGCAGTATCTGTTCTATTACGAAAGGAGCCTGCAATGATAATACAACCGAAAAACACGACGGTATCTTACAGATGCCCCTACTGCGGGAAAGCGGTGAAGAGCGTCGTCGGCGTTTTCAGCCTGTCGGGGGACATGATAAAACTGAAATGTCCGTGCTTCCGCTCGGAGATGAAGCTGTCTTATACCTCCGACGGAAAGATCAGATTTTCCGTGCCGTGTTATCTGTGCGGCAAGGATCACGAATTCATACTGACGAAAAAAACTGTGCTCGAGCGCGCTCT
>JAGDCE010000115.1 GCA_017958705.1 Clostridia bacterium | reverse complement strand
GAAGCGTTTCCCGTGCTGTACGAGCAAACGTACAGGCCGTCCGATCCGGACAAACTGGCGAAGACGCTCGCTCTGCTCCACACTATGAGCGCGCAGGCAGGGCTTTACCGGCTTCACTGCAACATGGATCCGCAAGCCGCGGATGTTTCATACGAGGCTATGAAGGAGGGCAAATGAAACTCAAAAAAGAATTTGTCACGCATCAGAACGACAACGAGCACGTGACCGTTGCGACGGGCAACGCCGGCTTCACGGGTATGCTTCTCAGCAACGAGACGGCGGGATTCATCATCGAACATCTGAAGACCGAGACTACCGAAGAAAAGATAGTCGACGATATGTTCGCCGAATACGAGGCTCCGCGTGAGGTGATCGCCGGGGACGTGCATAAGATCATCGAAAAGCTCCGCTCCGTCGGTGCGATCGAGGAGTGATCTGATGAAAAAAGAAAACGTACGGATTACCGTACGTTTCGATCTGCCGTGCGTTGCCGACGGCTGCAGCCGCCGGGATCTGTATGCGATGCAGGACGCGATCCTTGCGCGCGCGGGTGTGGATCTGCGCATCATCTGGCGTATAACGAACCGGATGAACGCGTTGTCCGCCGAGGCGACAGCCGAGGACGTACGGCGCCTGCAAAGTCAGCCGGACGTGATCTCCGTTACCGCGGAGACTGTACACGGGCTGAACTGAAAAAGTGAGGAATCTCTCCTCACTTTTTTTATTTTTTCTTTATTATAGATATTACTACCGCCGCGCAGGACGCCGCAAAACTGAGGCATGATATCACAAGCGCCGCGACCGCGACTCCGGATGATCTCGCCGGAGTAAGCACGGTTTCGGTGTCTGACGCCGCTGTAGTCACCGATCCTGAACCTGATACCGTCGTGTCGGCTGACGCGCCGGTCGCCGGAGCGGTCACGGGATCTGTTGCTGCGTCGGCCGTCGTCTGCTCTGATCCGAGCGAAAAGCTCGTGCCGTCGTAGAAGACCATGATCTTGCCGGAATCCGCTACCTGCTTTTCACTTCCCGCGTTATAGCCTTCGATCTCGATATAATGATTTCCCGGCTCGCTGATACTGTCCCTCAGGTCGCAAAGACCGTCCGCCGGGACGAATCCGCCGTCAACGCCGATCCAGTAATCCTCGGCACCTTCGTATTCATCCCACGTTACGAGCCCTTCGGGCGTGATCTTTACGTTTTCTATCTTTCCGATCTTATCAGCCGCGCACGTGACCGTCAGCGCGATAATGAGCGCAGCGATGATCAAAACCGTTCTTTTCATGATAAACCTCCCGTCAGATCAGCTCGGACAGCGACACGCGTTTATGCCCGTCTACGCCGGTCAGTGTCTGCGCGTTCAGCATAGAGCTGATTATCCCTTCTTCAACCGTTTCAACGGCAGCACGGAACAGCGGTTCGAGAGCGTTTTCATTGAACACCGCCGGATGCCACACCGTCTCTGACGTTTTCAGTTTGTTCGCGGTCGAAAATCCGACGACGATCTCGCCGCTTCCGCCGCCGGTGATGCCTCCGGTGCGCGCAAGTCCGTTCTGCGCGCGGTTGCAGATACGCCGCAGCTGCCTTGAAGACACCGGCGCGTCGGTCGCGAGCACCATTATGCAGGAGCCCTTTGTTTCCTCCTTGCCGCCGGTGAGCCGCTTCCCCGCCTTGTCTCCGCTTATAATAAGATCCTTCAGCGAGCCGAAATTCGTCATCACGAGCGCTCCGAGCGTATACGTCTGACCGTTGCACTCAAACACGCGCGACGCCGATCCGATGCCGCCCTTGAGCCCGTAACAGCTCATGCCGCGCCCTGCGCCGACCGCACCGAGCTCAAACGTATCGTCAGCCGCCTCGATCGCCCGGTAAACGTGTTCTTCCTTTATATGAAGGCCTCTGATGTCGCTCAGGAATCCGTCGTTGCATTCGAGCACTACCGGATTCACCGTGCCCTCGTCTCTGCCGATGCCCTCGTTGCGTTCGATCATATAGCGGACGACCGCGGTGAACGCAGTGCCGACGCTGAGTGTGTTCGTCAGCACGATCGGCGTTTCGATGTTTCCTAATTCATCGATCTGTATCAGCCCCGCGCTCTTGCCGAAGCCGTTTATAACGTGCATCCCCGCGGGACATTTTTCGTGGAACAGATCGCCTGTGTGCGGCAGTATCGCCGTGACTCCGCTCTGGATCTCTCCATCGGCCACGGTGCAGTGACCGACCTTTACTCCGGGAACGTCCGTGATCAGGTTTTTCGCTCCCTTCTTCATTATACCGAATTCGTATTGCATTTTTATGCCCGGCAGCGAACAAACCGTTTACCGCCTTGACCTCCATGTTAGTATTCCGGGTGTCGCTATTTATT
This sequence comes from Clostridia bacterium, assembly GCA_017958705.1. GTDB lineage: Bacteria > Bacillota > Clostridia > Oscillospirales > CAG-272 > UBA1248. The sequence goes on along the minus strand of JAGDCE010000115.1, from coordinate 3,414 downwards.
TTTTACGTTTTTTTCGTATCACCGACGCAGTTATCACCGCGACCGCGACTGCCGCTGCCGCCGCCGCGGCGGCGATCACGGCGATCTTTCTGCCCGACGTACCGGGCTTCTCGCCGCCGTCAGTCGAGGGCGGATCGGTATCCGCCGGATCCGTGTCCGTCGCATCCTCCGTCTCCGGCTCTATTCCCATCAGCACGTCGTACGCCGTCTGCAGAGTCTTATACGCGGCGTCATCTGTCGCCTGATCACCGCCGCCCGATATCGCGCCGTGCGCGTTTACAAGTGCGTTGAGCACATTTCTGTATTTGCCGCCGTCGTATTCGCCTTTTTTGTTTTTTATCCTCGCGCAGGTCCTGTAAAGCGACGTAAGCGCCGACAGATCCGTTTCATCGGGCGCCGCCGCTGTCGGCCCCTCGGCGTAAAGCTTCATTTCCGCTATCGTCTTTACCGAATCGCCGCTCTGCGCGCCCATGATTATCACTTTGATATACCGGTACTGACCGGACAGCTCCTCGAACAGCACGTTCCTGCCGTCTTCATGCGTCGAATTGATCGGCCTGACCGTCGCGTCGGCAAGAATGAACCAGTCTTTCCCGTCGTCGCTGCCCTCGATCCTGTATTCCGGCAGAACGGAATCCGCGCCCATTATCATCTCGAGCCCGTAAACCGTTTTCTTCTCGTACATGTCGAGGATTATCGTCTGTGTGGACTCTGCGGCGAACGGCTTCCATTCCTTTGACAGGTCGCCGTCAAACAACTTTGACGCGGTCTCTTTGAGCATTCCCGCCTCGGTGTATCTGCTGCTGCCGATGCACTTGACGCCGGGCGTCTGCTCCTGTCCCTGGAACTTCTGTCTGTCCACGCCTTCATATTTGTAGACGAACGCCTCGACGACCGCCGCCCAGTTCCCGGTGACGGAATCGAAGTCGACGCGCAGATATCTGTACGTCTGCTCCTCTTTCAGTCTGCCGCCGACGGTGCAGTCGCCGGCTGAGGCCGGTTCGTTATCCGCCTCGATGATCTTAGTCCACTTGGCCCCGTCATTGCTTCCCTGCACCGTATAGCTGACGGATCGCGTGCCCGCGTACATCTGCAGATAAAACGCGTTGAACGTGACGGGTTCCTTCATATCGAACGTGAGCCACTGCGGGAAGCTGTTGTCGGAGGCGCACCACCACGTGTCCTGTCTGCCGTCGACCGCCTTTGCGGCGGCGTTACCGCCGGTGCTCTGCGAACTGCATTTCGCTTCCGCGCCTTTGATGAGATTTTTCGACGCCGACGAATCGACGCTTCGTCTCGGTTCGGTCTCATACGGTCCGAGATCGAGACTCGTGACGAGAAGTACCCAGTCGCCGCCGTCCGGCTTCTCCGGTATGACGTATGCTCCGCCGTCGATCTTGGCGTCGGCTTCGTCTATATATTTTCCGGTCTTCGGGTCGTACCATCTGACCGAATACTTCTTCGAGCCGTCAAGCCCTTTGAGCTTTCCGGTACTCTGATCGGTATTGTAGAAATACGCGACGTAAGTGTCGCCGTCGCCCGACGACGCCACGACCTTGTCGTCCGATCTGAAATCGGAATACGACGAGGAGCTGAATCTCGGGATAAGCCGCTCAAAGCCGACGTATCCGAAGAACTGCGCCATATATTTCATCTCGAAGGAGCCGGGCTTTTCGATGCCCATATACCACGGCTCCGTGCTGAACGTGCCGAGCCAGCCGGTGCTCCCCGCCGTCGACCAGCAGTTCGCCCAGATGCCCGTAACGCCGTAGGTGAAGCCGCAGCTTCCGCATAAAACGGCTTTCCACGCGGCTATGCGCGAGGCCTCGTACCCGTTGAAGCCGCCGCAGTAAATGTCCTCGTAATTCGCCTCACTCTCAACAAACGGCTTTTTTCCGCCGTTATGCTTGTTTTCGTAATAACCCTTGTAAGTGCTCTTGCTCGGTATCTTCGGGCCGTGGCCGTTCTGCAGCGCGTAGAAATCATGCCATTCCTCCGCTCCGAGCCTTTTGACGAACGAGTCGCTCACCTCGAGCGGATACTGGTGCGCGGTCGCCGGATGATCGTAGCCGTCGCCCGCGTCGGTCACGCGCGCGCTCTCGAGCCAGCGGTCGAACTGCGGATCGCCCGTGATCTCCTGCGCGGTGATCCATACGACGGGATAAGACGCGTATCTCGCGGTCAGGTAACGGCTGAGCGCGCACAGATCCTCGCTCGACATCGCCTGTACGGTCGACGAATGGACGCCGAAGCCGAGTGCGATGACCATGCCGCTCGCCGCGAGCATATCGAACATCACGTCGAATTTGTTTTTGAACGTACCGGGATCTATCTTCGTATATTTTTTGGTCCACATGGAGGGCTCGGAAGTGACGCCGCGCTGTCCGCCACCGTCAGTCTCGCCGCCGTCGAAATACGTCTGATACACGGTGAAGCCCTTGCTCAACCTGTCATAAAGCTCATGCAGAAACTGATTGCCGCATTTACAGCCCGGGTAGTTGCAGCTGTTCATCGTCACGTAGTTCGGCGCCTGCCAGTTCGTATCGCCGAGCCAGAAGAACGGCGTGCCGTCGTCATAGACGAAATATCTGCCGTTATCCGAAACTTTTATGAAGCCGTGGCGGTCGATCATCGTGCTGCCGGTATTTTCCGTCGCAATGATCTTTCCCTTCACGTTATGCAGTCCGGTGTTTTCCTCGTCCGTGCACGTCACCGTGTATTCCCAAACGCCGGTCAGCGTCGGAGAAAAGCGGACGCGCCACTCGTCGCCGCCGTACCAGAAACCGTAGAGCGAGATCGTTTTTCCGCTTTCATGCGTGAAAACGGCGTCGATCTGCACGTCCTTGTAAGGGTTATCGTATTTTTTCTCGCTTTGAAGGACTACGTCGACGCGGTCCCATATCTCCGCCGTCAGTCCCTGCTCTTCCTGTGCGCGAAAAGACACGCCGCCAAGCACGATCATCACCCCCAATAACGCCGATATGATTTTTGTAAACAACGGCTTCATACGCTTCTCCTGCAGTGGTTTTCTTTGTTTTGATTATATCACAAATACCGCGCCGTGTCAAGCGCAAACCTCAAAACAAAGCCCCCGTACTGCGCGCGGCGCTTGACATTTTCCGCGTTTGATGATATAATGAAAACGCAGCCGGGCATGACGACATAACGCGGCCGGCGGAAGGAGCGCATATGAAACTGAAAGCTTCAAAACAGTACCACGGCACGCCGATCAGCCGTAAACTCGCCTCAAATTTCATCGAGCTCGGGTACGGGCTGCAGGTCGAAGGTATGTCGGCGGAGATGTTCTTCAACCGCAGCTTCGAGCCGTTTTATCCGTACAGGATGATAAATAAACTGTGGTTCGATCTGCTCGACGACGAGACCGACCCCGGCTCGCGCTGTGAGACGGACTGG
>JAGDCE010000114.1 GCA_017958705.1 Clostridia bacterium | reverse complement strand
TATACATCAAAAAGCTGTGTCGTCGCCGCAAATCCGGTCGCATATCCTTCAGTTTTGTCGCTTTGCGGGAAAATATCCGAAAAATACGGAGTCAAATGATATGGAAAATCTGCCGCAATTCATAAAAGAATACTATGAACTGAAAACGAGAGTCGCTCCGTTCATGCTCAAAACCGACGCGGAGACCGTAAAAACGGTCAGTGTGATAACTATACTGCTCGAGCGCGCGTATAACGTTCACGCGGGCGCGTCGACGCACGGGCGCTTCGGCTTCGGTCCGGGTCACACGGTCGAAAACTATATGAGCCGCGCGAAAAGCTATATCGAAACGCTCGAATCCGGGAAATACCCTCTCAAAGGGAGATTCACCGAGCCCGGGGTCGCGCTCGTCGATCACAGCTTCATCGAGCGTGACGGCCGTATGCATCTGTTCTACAACCGCGGATATATCGGATACGAGTGGGACACGATGCCGGTTCTGACCGTCGGTCACGCCGTGACGGACGATCTGATAACCTGGACCGTCGAGCCGCCCGTTCTGAGCGCGGAGGCAGGCCTGCACGAGGATTACCAGGTCTGGTCGCCCGGCGTTGCCGAAAAAGACGGCAGATATTATATGTATTATACCGGAGTCAACGTGAACGTCGCGCAGGCGATCTGCCTCGCCGTGTCCGACGACCTTTACACGTGGAAAAAGTATGATGGCAATCCGGTCGTAAAACCCGGCGCATGGGGACCGTGGAGCGACGACCGCTGGTCCGACTGCCGCGACGCGATGGTATTCGTCGATGACGACGGGATCGCGTACATGTATTACTGCACGTCGAAATACAACGAAGCAGGCGCGGGTCCCGCCGTCGGCGTCGCGTCGTCTGCCGACATGATAAACTGGCGCGACGAAGGCGCGTATACGTTCGATATATGCGATACCGCGCTCGAATCGCCGTTTGTCATGAAGCGCGGCGGAAAATACTATATGTTTTATACGAACTGCAATCACGGCACCGCTTACGCGGTTTCGGACAATCCCGTAAACGGCTGGCGCAGTCTCGGCATGCTCATACCGTGGACGGTGCCGCCTCCCTGCCCCGCGAACGTCCCGTCGTGCGCGGAGGTGTTCGAATTTAGAGGAAAATGGTACATCTCAAGCTGCCTGCGCGAGCCCGGCTGCGAGCAGTACCTCGAGATATTCGGCCTTTCGTGGCAGCCCGACGGCACCGTAAAAGTCACGGACAGGATAGAATGACCGCAGACAACCGCCTCCGCGGATCAGATCCGGCGCGGCGTCAGACCGGCGTAACGAACAAAACGAAAAAGCAGACTTTTTCAAGCCTGCTTTTTGTTTTTATCGTCAGTTTTACTGTTCCGTTTTTCCCGTGAAAAACTTATGCTGCATCGCGTAGAATACCGCGCCGATCAGGATCCAGACGCCGAGCATGATATAGCTCTCGACGCCGAAATGCACGCCCGACAGTCCGGGGATCGGGATCAGCTGCAGTATCATGAATATCACGCTGAACACCACGCCAGTGACCGCCATGACTTTCAGGAACACCGATCCGTCCTTGAAACGCTTTGTCGCCACAAGAGTGCTTGCCGACGTGAAGAAGTATCCGATGCTCGCGCCGATCGCGCTCATGTCGACGAACCAGCCGAGCGCCTCGCGCCCGAGGATCGGACCGGAGAGGCTGACGATTATGCAGAATATCATCGCGTTCTTCGGCGTACCGAATTTCTTGTCAACGCGGCCGAACCATTCCGGCAGATATCCTTCGCGGCTCATCGAGTACATAAGACGCGATGATGCAAGATAGAAGCCCATTATACCGGAGAGCACCGCGCAGCTGACGCCGACTCCGACAAGCACCTTGCCGAACGTTCCGAGCAGCTCTTCCGCGGCTATGAGCACGACCCATTCGCCGGCCATGACGCGATCCGGCCAGTTGGCGAGCGCCGCCGCCGCGACGGTGTTGTTCGACGTATAGACGAAGCAGCCGAACACGATGGCGATTATCATTATGAACGACACCTTTTTGAAGGAGAAGTTGAACTCCTCCGCCGCCTGAGGTATCGCGTCGAAACCGACGTAAGCCCACGGAGCTATAGCGAAGGTCGCGAGGATCGCTCCGGCGACTCCCGCGGCGCCAGAATGCGCGTATTTCGCTATCTCCGAAGTATCGGCTTCCGCCGCCATAGCCGCGCTCTTATCGAAGCCCCATATAGGCTGCATGTTGATGCCCTTCGCCTTGCTGCTTACCAGCGCGGCGATGAACAGCGTGAACACGCACGTTACGAGCAGGACCGAAAGAACCGTCTGCACGAATCCGGCCTTTTTGACGCCGATTATGTTCAGATAACCGAACAGCAGAAGCACGGCCATCGCCAGAAGCATCTCGCCCATGTAGATATCGAAGCCCGCTATCGTATAGTGGAACCCGAACTTGAGGATATCCGCGGTCCCGTCAAGTCCGTCGACGATAAGACCGATCGCGGTACTGTTCATCGGGACGTTCGTCAGATATGCGACGACGAGGAACCAGCCGCAGATGAACGCGGCGTTCTTTCCGAAGCAGTTCTTCGTAAAAGTGAATTCTCCTCCGGCTTTCGGGTATTTCGGGACCATGTAAGCGTAGGAGAACGCGAT
>JAGDCE010000113.1 GCA_017958705.1 Clostridia bacterium | reverse complement strand
GAAGTCCCCTACAGACGCCTTATGGAGAGCGATCCCGAGTTCGTTATGACCAAGGCCGTCAAGGGAATGCTTCCCGACAACACCATCGGCAGAAATTCCATCAAGAGACTTCGCGTCTATGCCGGCGATCAGCATGAGCACGCCGCCCAGAAGCCCGAAGCTTACGAACTGTGAGGAGGTAACGAATAATGTACGATACGAAACCTTATCTTTACGGAACCGGCAGGAGAAAGTCCTCCGTTGCCCGCGTTCGCCTCTACAGCGGTGACGGCAAAGTCGTCATCAACGGCAGAAGCATCGACGAGTACTTCGGACTCGACACCCTTAAGCTGATCGTTCGTCAGCCCCTCGTTCTCACGGCGACCGAGGGCAAATACGACGTTATCTGCACCGTCGCCGGCGGCGGCGTCACCGGCCAGGCCGGCGCCATCCGTCACGGCATTTCCCGCGCGCTGCTCCAGGCGGGCGACGAGCTTCGTCCCGCGCTGAAGAAAGCGGGCTTCCTGACGAGAGATCCTCGTATGAAGGAAAGAAAGAAGTACGGCCTCAAAGCCGCCCGTCGCGCTCCGCAGTTCAGCAAGCGCTGACGTTTCAACCAACAAAGCAATTTCGCCGGCATATATTTGTCGGCGAATTGTTTTAGAGGGCGGTATTAATTTGACGGTATAATACGCTTGAAAAATACCACGAAATACGATGTATTCTCTGAGGTGACAAGTGAGAAAAGAGAAGCTCCTGGAGAACATAAGAATATACTCGCACAGCAAGGCGTTGTTCGGCGCGATATTCCTTATATTCGTTGTCGGCGTATTTATGTACGTCATTTTAGGGAGCAATATGTTTCTCGTATCAGTTGACGGCAACGACAGAGCGATAGTCACCGTGCGCAAGGACATGCAGGGCGTGATAGACATCTGCGGCGTTCAGCTTGCCGAAGACGACGTCGTGGAGTTCACCGAGCCGGGAGACACCGCCGGAACGCTCGTCGTCAGACGCGCGTTCTACGTCAGCGTTACCGCGGATAACTTCACGGAAACGATTTCGGTCGTCGGAGGCACCGTCAGAGACGCGCTGGACACCTGCGAGATCGTCCTCGGCGAGTTCGACGAGGTCACGCCGTCGCCGGATACTTATCTCGCCGGCGAAATGAACGTCAGAGTCGTACGCGTGTCGTACGAATTGCGCGAGGTAGAGGAGAGCATCCCGTATTCCACCAAGGAATACAGATCGATAGAATACCTGAAAAAGACGCGCACAGTGACCCGGAAGGGCGAAAAGGGCATCCGCACGACGACTTACCGCGACAAATACGTCGACGGCGAGCGCGTTGATTCGACCATCGTCTCCGTCGTTACGACCAAGAAACCCGTCGATGAGCTCGTTGCCGTCGGCACGTCCACGCAGCAGCTTTTGAGCAAGCACAGACAGCTTGCCCAGCTGCAGGCGGGCGAGAAGGTCCCGCCGACGGAATACCAAAAGGTAATGGTGATGCAGGGCACCGCCTACACCTACTCGTCGATCGAGAAATACAACGTCACCGCGCTCGGAATGCCCGTGCGCGAGGGCGCGGTCGCGGTCGACCCCAAGGTCATACCGTACGGCACTATCCTTTACGTCGAATCGGTCGACGGCAGATACAACTACGGCTACTGCATAGCAGAGGACACCGGCGGCGGCATAAAGGGCAACCGCATCGACCTTTTCTACGACAGTTCGACGACGGTCGGACGCTTCGGCAGACGCGACGTGAGGGTCTATATTATCGGATGATGGAAAAAACGATTGCACAGATCCTGTCGGATCGCGGAATAGAAGTCTTCGGGCAGCTCCCCGCGGCTGAAGCGGATATGCTGAAGCCGCCGATGGAGGGCGTCCGCGCGTACATAATGATGCTGCTCCCTTATCACACCGCGGGAATTAAGCGCAACGTCGCGCTTTTCGCCTGCTTCCCGGATTATCATGCGCTGACGCGCAAGCTGCTCGGCGAAGTGTGCGCGGAACTGGAGAGCCGTTTTCCCGGCGAGACGTTCAAAGCGACGGTAGACAGCTCGCCCGTCGCCGAGGTGGGCTGCGCCGCGAAATGCGGGCTCGGCGTGATAGGGGATAACGGTCTGCTGATAAACGAGCGCTACGGTTCCTACTGCTTCATCGCGGAGATCGCGACGACGCTGGAACTGCCGCCGCTGAAGCGCGACACCGGCGCGTTCGCCTGCCTTAATTGCGGCGCCTGCGTGAACGCGTGCCCGCACGGAGCGCTGAGCGCGGACGGCTTCGACGCCGACAAATGCGTTTCGCACGTCTCGCAGAAGAAGGGGCAGCTGACGCCGGAGGAGGAAGAAATGATATCCTCCGCCGACTTCATATGGGGCTGCGACAGGTGTCAGGACGCCTGCCCGTTGAACGCGGGACTTGGCGACACGCGGCTCGAATGTTTCAAAGCGACCGCTCCGATCGTCACCGAAGAGATGGCGGACGACCCGGTTTTTTTCAAAGCCTCGGCCTTTGCCTGGCGGGGAAAGCAGACTATCCTGCGCAATATAGCGCTGCAAAAGCGCAAAAATCAGTAACAAGAGTATATCCTTGCTTTACAAACGCACACTAACCATATATAATTATGGGGTGATCGTGTGAAAATCAAGGATCTTATGAGCAAAAACGTCGTCGCGGCGGAAAGCGGACGGTCCGTCTGCGACGTAGCGCGTCTTATGCGCGAGAACGATGTGGGAGCGATCCCCGTCTTCGAGCGGGACGTGCTCGCCGGCATCGTTACCGACAGGGACATCGTGCTTCGCTGCGTCGCGGCGGGCAAGGACCCTGCGGAATGCACCGCGGGCGAGATAATGTCCGGCGGCGCGGTCTCGGTAACGCCGAACCAGAGCGTCGCGGACGCCGCGCGTATAATGGCGGCGGTCAAGATAAGGCGGCTTCCCGTCATAGACGACGGGCGGCTCGCGGGAATGGTGTCCTTCGGCGACATCGCGAGGAGCAGGGCGGACGACACGGAGATAAGCGAAGCGATCTCCGAGATATCCAGTCCGTTCAGATAGAGGTGTAACTATGATCGAATTTGACGAACTGAAACAGCGGCTCGGCGCCTTGAAAAAGGGGCTTCCGGATCTGAAACGCGCGATGTGCATCGACGACCTGAAGGAGGAGCTCAAGCGCCTCGAGGAAGAGGCGCAGGATCCCGCCTTCTGGAACGAT
>JAGDCE010000112.1 GCA_017958705.1 Clostridia bacterium | reverse complement strand
TCTTTGCAGGCCTCATAGGTTGTCTGGTTGAAGGACTGGTCGGTGATGTCGCCGTAGTCGGTGATCATCGCGACTTTGTAGTCGCTGCTGGTGGCCTCTTCTTCTCCACCGCCACAGCCGACGAACAGTACGCAGCACATGGCGAGCGCGAGAATCAACGCGAGAACTCTTTTCATTTGTTTTCTCCTCCTTGTTTTTCGGATAACGGTTTCTTCCGCTTCCGAAAATAATTCTATACTAAATCGGCAAAAATTGCAATAGATATTTGTAAAATTTGTCAAAAAATCTTCCTGTTTTTTACACAATTTGCGCATTTGCGCTCCGGCGCCTCGACGGAGCGTTTTTTCTTCTCCGCCAAACGAAAAAGCCGCTGTTTTCGCAGCGGCTTTTTCGATATTTCATCCCGTCATTCTTCCATCTGCCTGCCGATGAACTGCGCCGCCGTTTGTATCAGCTTTACGTCCGTTTCCGAAGGCAGCTTGTCGTTATCGCGCACCATGCAGATGCTCCCGACGACGTCGCCGCCGCTGATTATCGGCGAAACGACCGCGGCGGTCTTGTCGACGCCGTCGACGATGCTCACGAGGTTCGCCGCGTCGCGCCTGACGACGTAATGCACGCGGCTTTCCATCAGCGTTTCAAGGCTGTCCGCGACCGGCTTCCCGGTCAGCTCTCGCTTTGAGCCGCCGGCCACGGCGACTACGGTGTCGCGGTCGGTTATCACGGTCTGGTACCCGCTCGCGCGGTGCAGCACCTCGGCGTACTGCTCCGCGAAGCGCGCCATCTCCCCGACCGGCGAATACTTCTTGAATATGATCTCGCCGTCGTTGTCGGTGTAGATCTCGAGCGGCTCGCCTTCGCGGATGCGCATCACGCGGCGTATCTCCTTCGGTATGACGACTCTGCCGAGGTCGTCGATCCTTCTCACAATTCCCGTTGCTTTCATATATCTCCTGTCTCCCCGTTTTCGATAATGTAGTCATATTATCTGTATAAGAAGCGGAAATATGCGGGATATTTGTATTATATTCTTTGTTTCAAACTCTTGATTTTTTCTTCGATTTATAATATAATACCCCAAGGGATCGGCGCTTACGTTCAGCCGGTCCACGGCAGCTAATTTTGCTGACTGCGTCTTTGTGCGATATGACGCCGCCGGCTTTATCAACAGGAGGAAAACGCATATGAATTACACCGCGGAAATCAAGCATATGTGCCCCGTCGCGAAGGGCGCGTATCACGGCCCCGCTCCGATCCCGGAAGAGGGAAAGTGGGTTCAGGCGAAGGAGATCAAGGATATCTCCGGCTTCACCCACGGCATCGGCTGGTGCGCTCCCCAGCAGGGCGCCTGCAAGCTGACGCTGAACGTCAAGGACGGGATCATCGAGGAAGCCCTCGTTGAAACGATCGGCTGCTCGGGCATGACGCACTCCGCCGCGATGGCGTCCGAGATACTCATCGGCAAGACGCTGCTCGAGGCGCTGAACACCGACCTCGTCTGCGACGCCATCAACGTTGCGATGAGAGAACTGTTCCTCCAGATCGTCTACGGCCGTTCCCAGACCGCGTTCTCGGAGAACGGACTGCCGATCGG
>JAGDCE010000111.1 GCA_017958705.1 Clostridia bacterium | reverse complement strand
GGGAGCACGCCCCCGCCCTACGGTCAAAAAGCCCCAATTCACATTGGGGGGAGGCGGGGGTAAGGGGGTGGATAGGGGGGCGGGGAGTCCCCAAAAGCGCGAAGCGCACCGAACGTCCCGCAGGGACTCCGCGATCCTAATTCTGAATTCTGAATTCTTAATTCACTTTTTCCCCGCTCTTCTTACGGCGCTTTACGCATCCGTCGTCCGGCGTCACCGGAACGTTTGCTATATCGCGGTATGATTCCGCCTCCGCTTCGGTCTCCGGGACGGTCGCCGTCAGCCCGGTACATTCCGTCGCCGACACCGCGCCCGAATACAGCTCGCGGCGTGTCAGCGGCACCTTTTTCTTTTTGCTCATATATATCACCTCCGCTTCCATTATTGCCGCCATGTTCTAAAAAAATTCAAGGAATGGTGTTGCAATAATGCAAAATGGGAAGTATAATAATTAAAAGTTGGCGTATTTTTGCAATGTCGCAAAACGTCGACTGCAAAATCATATAAAAACGGGTAACAACCATGAAAAAATACACCGAATCGACCCGCGCCGAACTTCTGGAAGAAAAGAAAAAAGTTTCGGCTGAATACGAGGCGATAAAGGCGCGCGGACTCACGCTCGACATGTCGCGCGGAAAACCGAGCGCGGAACAGCTCGGCCTGACGGAATCGATGCTCCACATACTGAACAAGGGCAGCGACTGCCGTACGGACGACGGCATAGACTGCCGTAACTACGGTCAGCTGTTCGGACTGCGCGAGGCGAGGGAGCTTTTCTCCTCCCTGCTCGGCATACCGGCGGACAATATCATCCTCGGCGGCAACTCGTCTCTCAACATGATGTACGACACCGTTGCGCGCGCGATGCTGTACGGCGTTCCCGGCTCAAAGCTGCCGTGGTGCAAGCTCGACCGCGTAAAATTCCTCTGCCCCGCGCCGGGCTACGACCGCCATTTCCACATCTGCGAATCGCTCGGGATCGAGATGATCCCGGTCGCCATGACGCCGACCGGACCCGATATGGACGAGATCGAGTGTCTCGCCGCCGAAGACGAAGCGATAAAAGGCATATGGTGCGTTCCGAAATATTCCAACCCGCAGGGCATAACGTACTCGGACGAAGTCGTCAGACGTTTCGCTTCGCTTAAATGCAAGGCTCCCGACTTCCGCATCTTCTGGGACAACGCCTACGCCGTACACGATCTCGGCGACGACGGCGACGAACTGCTGAACATCTTCGAGCTGATGCACGGGACTGACAAGGAAGATATGCTTTACTACTTCTTCTCCACCTCGAAGATCAGCTTTCCGGGTTCCGGCGTCGCGCTTCTCGCGCTGAGCGACCGCAACCTTGAGGCCACAAAAAAGATAATCGAGGCGCAGACGATCGGCCCCGACAAGATAAACCAGCTCCGCCACGTCAGATATTTCACGAACGCCGAGGGCATCGTCGACCACATGAGGCTCCACGGCATGGCGCTGAAGCCGAAATTCGACGCCGTGCTCGACACGCTGAGAAAAGAGCTCGGGCCGACCGGCATCGCCGAATGGACGGAGCCGAAGGGCGGATATTTCATATCGCTCGACGTAGCCGAGGGCACCGCCTCGGAGACGTACAGGCTCGCTTCCGCCGCCGGCGTAAAGATAACGAAAGCCGGTGCGACGTTCCCGTACGGCAAAGACCCGAAGGACCGTAATCTGAGGCTTGCGCCGTCATATCCGCCGATAGAAGAGCTCTCCGAGGCGATCCACGTGATCTGCGTCTGCGCAAAGCTCGCGTACCTGAACAAAAACGCATAAAAAAAGACCGCGGGATCCGTTCCGCGGTCTTTTTTCACAGCGCTCGCGCCAGTTTTTCGGCCGTTTTGTATCTCATTTCCGGGTTTATCTGCGTGCATTTGAGCACTATCCTGCCGGCGCGGCCGGGCGCCACGCGCTCCGACGGATGCGCACCAGTCAACATCACGTTCAGAAGTACTCCGAGCGCGTATATATCGACCCTGCCGTCGCTCTGCGTCAGCCCGAACTGCTCCGGAGACGCGTATCCGACCGTTCCGAGCACGCGCGTATCCGACGTTTTATCCGTGTCGTATACCCGCGCGGCGTCGAAGTCGATCAACTTGACCGTGTCGCCCGACAGTATCACGTTCTCCGGCTTCACGTCCCTGTGCACGAATCCGTTTTCGTGCAGATACGAAAGCACACCGCAAAGCTGAAGCATTATCTTCTTCGCTTCGCCGTAGCCGAGCCGCCGTTCACCGATGACCGTCGAAAGCAGCGTCCCGCGAACGTATTCCTCGATCAGCACCGCGCCGTCGACGCATTCGTATACCTCGTACACCGCCGGCAAATTCTCGCACTCGACGCCGCACAGAAACCGGTACACCGGCAGG
>JAGDCE010000110.1 GCA_017958705.1 Clostridia bacterium | reverse complement strand
CTCTGCGTGACGGACGGCTTTCTCGGCGAGTCCGGCGCGTACCGCGTCCACGGAGGAGGATTCGCCGGAACGGTCCAGGCGTTTGTGCCGTCGGAGCTGACCGCAGTTTATAAAGAACAGATGGAAAGGATATTCGGAAAAGGCTCCTGCTGCGTACTGCACGTCAGACCGGAGGGGACCGCCGTCATATTGTAAAGGAAAACGACATGTCAAAGAACAAGATAACGAATTGCCGGCTCGGCAGAGTCGGCGGTCAGGCCGTCATTGAAGGCGTGATGATGAAGAGCGGGCAGGATATGGCGATAGCCTCGCGCATGCCCGACGGCTCGATATACGTGCAGAAAAAGAAAATAGTTTCGGCAAGGCAGAAACACAAAGCGCTCGATCTGCCGATAATCCGCGGCGTCGTCAATTTCATCGAGATGATGAAACTTTCATATACTACGATGGACGCTTCCACCGCGGCGCTCGGTCTCGAGGACGAGGAGCCCTCAAAGTTTGAAAAATGGCTCTCCGAAAAACTGCACGTCGATATAATGACGGTAGTCATGGCCGTCGGCATGATACTCGGCGTCGGTCTTGCCGTCGCGCTGTTCATCTTTTTGCCGTCGGCGTCCGGTTCCGGTATATCCAAGCTGATAGAATGGCTGACGGACGGAGATTTCGTGCTCAAGGATCACAGGATACTGCTCGCAGTGATAGAAGGCGTGCTCAAAGTCGCGATATTTCTGCTTTACCTGTGGCTCGTGTCGCTCATCAAGGATATCCGCCGCGTGTTCGAATATCACGGCGCGGAGCATAAGGCTGTGTTCTGTTATGAATCCGGCAAGGATCTGACCCCGGAGAACGCGGCGAAATTCAAGCGCTTCCACCCGAGATGCGGCACGTCGTTCATGTTCTTCATGATACTTATCGGAATAATAATCGGCTGTTTCATACCGCCTCAGCTCCCCGCGATACTGAGGACGCTTATCAAGATCGCGCTTCTGCCGATCACCGTCGGTCTCGGCTATGAGATCATCAGATTCGCCGGCAAGCACGACAACTGGTTCATCCGCGCGCTGTCCGCGCCCGGTCTGTGGGTACAGCGGATAACGACGAAGGAGCCCGACAGCTCGCAGCTCGAATGCGCGATCGCCGCGCTCAAATCCGCGATACCGGACGAATTCCCGGGTTACACGCCCTAAAAGCAGTTCGGACCGTTCAAAAACGGCGCGTCCGTCGCTTCTTCCGTCGCCGTCGACGCCGCGCGCGAGCGCGCCGCGAAGCGTGCGGAGCTGCCGCATCACCGCGCCGTCATGAGCAAGATGACGCCGGCGGAAAAGGTCAGATACAGACGTAAGAATGACTTATAAACAGCTCTGGGACGACATGTCGGCGCGTCTCGGCGACGAGGCGCCGGCGTTCTGCTGGTACCTGTTCGACCGGTCGTTTTCGGATGTCCGTTCAGACGGGAACGAAGTGCCGGATGAGTGCGTAAACAGATACGGCGAGTGCATAACGCGCGTGCTGTCCGGCGAACCGATGCAGTACGTGTTCGGATATACGCCGTTTTACGATCTGCAGATCGTCTGCCGTCCCGGCGTGCTGATCCCGCGTTACGACACCGAAGTGCTCGTCGGGGAGGCGATAAAGACGCTGCCGCCCGGCGCGGTCTTCGCCGATATGTGCTGCGGCAGCGGATGTATCGCGGCAGCGGTGCTGCGGCACCGCCCGGACACGCGCGCCGTATGCTGCGACATAAGCGAAGAAGCGCTTTCGCTTGCCCGGGACAATCTTGAAAAGTACGGACTGGCGGACCGGGCGCGCGTTTTCCGGTTTGACGTTTTCGGCAGCTGGGAAAGCTTCCCCTTAATCGACGCGCTGCTGTGCAATCCGCCGTATATCAGCGCCGCGGATATGGAAAAGCTGCCGGAAAACGTCCGCCGCGAACCGGCGATCGCGCTTTACGGCGGAGAAGACGGACTCGATTTTTACAGGGTGATAATAGAGAAATCAAAGAGATGCTTCAAAGGTCCCGCGCATATCATATTTGAGATCGGATACGATCAGGGCGCGGCGCTGACAGGGCTTTCGCCGCATCCGTGTACAATAAAAAAAGACCTGTCCGGAAACGACAGGGTATGCATTATAAGAGGTTGATATGAAAGAAAAACTGATACTGATCTTCGGCGGCAGATCCGCCGAATACGAAGTGTCGCTGCTCAGCGTTTACAACGTCTCGGCGGCGCTTGACCGGCAGAAATACGACGTGATCAGAATAGGCATGACGAAGGAAGGCGTGTGGTTTTATTATACCGGAGACGACGCGAAGATCAGATCCGGTGAATGGGCGAACGACGCTGATAACTGCCTGCCGGTCAGCCTGATCCCGCAGAGGGGCATAAAAGTCGACGCCACGGGCGAGATATTCGATAAGAGCATACCCGTGTTCCCGGTCGTGCACGGAAGCTATTGCGAGGACGGAAGACTGCAGGGCCTTCTCGATATGTGCGGCTTCGACTACGTCGGCCCCGGCACCGCCGCGTCCGCCGTCTGCATGGATAAATACATAACGAAGCTGATAATAAGCCACAGAAAAATACCGATGGCGGATTTCGTGCTCGTTCACAGAGGAAACAGCGAGGACGACATAATCCCGAAGGTCGAGGAAAAACTTTCATATCCCGTTTTCGTCAAACCCGCGAACGCCGGCTCGTCCGTCGGCGCCTCTAAGGTCAAGAGCAGGGAAGAACTCATCGCGGCCGTAAACGAAGCGAGAAGATTCGACGACAAGGTGCTCGTCGAGGAATATATAAAAGGCCGCGAGATAGAGGTCGCGGTGATGGGCAACGACGAGCCGTTCGCGTCCCGTCCCGGCGAGATCTGCCCGAACAGCGAGTTTTACGATTACAATACGAAATACATTTCGGATACGGCGACGTATTTCATACCAGCGGATCTGCCTGAGGAGATCTCGGAGAAGATACGCGGCTACGCGCTGAAGATATACAGGGCGCTGTGCTGTAAAGGTTTGTCGCGCGTCGATTTCTTCGTCAGAGGCGACGAGGTGTTCTTCAACGAGATAAACACGCTGCCGGGCTTCACGTCGATCTCGATGTATCCGTCGCTCATGCAGGATCACGGCTTCACGTATTCCGGCGTTGTGGAAGAACTTTTCAGATACGCAAAGGAAGGCAGATAAATGCCGATAGGAGTTTTTGACAGCGGTCTCGGCGGTCTATGCGCGCTCAAAGAGCTTCACCGCATAATGCCGGATACGGATCTTATATATTTCGGCGATACCGGCAGGACGCCGTACGGCACGCGCTCGCCCGAGACGATCATGAAATACGCCGGACAGGACGCGAGATTTTTGCTCAGTAAAAACGTGTCGGCGATACTCATCGCCTGCGGGACGGTCTCCACCGTTGCGCTCAACGCCCTGAAGATATCTCTGCCCGTTCCGGTCTGCGGCGTCGTTTCCGCCGCGTCGCGCGAGGCGGCGGCGAGTACGAAAAACGGAAAAATAGGCGTAATGGGCACCGGTGCGACGATAAGCTCCGGCGTTTTCGAACACGAGCTGAAGCTGATAAACAGCAGCCTTGACGTCACGTCCGTCGCGTGTCCTTTGCTCGTACCGATAGTCGAGTACGGCTTTGCCGACGACGAGATTGCGTTCCTCGCCGTAAAGCGGTATCTTTCACAGATAACCGACGCGGGCGCGGATACGGTGATACTCGGCTGCACGCACTTTCCGATCTTGCGGAAAATGATGGAAAAAGCGGCGCCGCATATCGCGTTCATCGATTCCGGAGCCGCCGCCGCGCGCGAGATAGCGTCCGCGTTTTCCGGCAAAGGGGGAAACGGTGATATCCGTTATTACGTTTCCGACACGCCGGCGAACTTCAATAAAACCGCAAAAGTGTTTTTAGGCGGCGAACTTGAGATAAAAGCGGAGAGAGTAGAAATAGAGAAGTATTGAACGATAATTGCATGAGGTATGATATGGATAGTTTCAAACTGAAATTCGGTACGGCCGAAAGCGTGCGGTTTACCGAAAAAAAAGGACCGTTGGAAATGGTGTACACGGCGCGGGTCGCCGTTACGGCAACAGTGACCGAATACGATACGGATCTGTATGAAAACAGCGACGCCGTTGTAGACAAGGTAAAAAAGAACGGCTCGGAGATAATCGGAAAAGCGCTTGAGGAGCGGCCCGAGGGTACGTCCGTAATGAATGACACAGATCACCGCATGCTCGCGGAGCAGATCGAAAAACAGCTTGAAAAGTATAAAATAAAGGCTGAGATCAAAGACGTCATCTTTTACGCAAATGAAAGCCCGGAAAACGCCGCCGAAAACCTGAATAAGCTTGTCAATGATCGGAAAAAGACGAAAGGCTCGCGTCTGGAAGAACTTAAGAGAAGCGAACCGCCGCACGGAGAGCTTATCAGCATATCGCACAGCTCCAGCTCATCCGGAATGATGATGAACAGCAACGCGCATTACAGTGATTCCATCTGTAAAAAAGACGGCGTATGGACCCTGACTTCCGTGAGTATGCCTGCTTTTCAAAACGAAACGGTGACCGTTTATAAGATCGGCGAAGAGGTGGTAAAGCAGATCGAAGAAACGGTAAAACGCGAAGGACTGGCGGCTTTTGACGGGCTGCGGTATAAGGATCCGTATCCCGTCTATGACTATTCGAGCAGCAGCGGAATATCCATGACCTTTGACGACAGCTCCGTCGGCGGCAGCCCGCGCGTATATAAATCGCTTGACATCGCCGCGCTGAGACAGTGCGGGCTGGACGATACGGTTACGGAATTATGCCGGCTCATATCGAGCGGCGGCGAGGATAAAGAGATCATATCTTCCGAAGAGAAACAGCGCGCCGGGATGGGCTTTATGATGGGGATGATGGGTATTACGCCCGGCGGCGGTAATACCCCGAATACCGAAAATAAGGCGCCCGCCCCCAAGCCAGTGCCGGTAAAGGATCCGCCCACAGGAGCATGGACGTGCAAAACGTGCGGATATAACGCGAATCTGGGGAAATTCTGCAGCGAGTGTGGAGAAAGACGCGGGGAGTAAAGGCAGAATCCGGAATAATGAATCGGGGCGTCGCAAGCGACGGATCACGGTGGGTTTCCCACCCCTCTGGCCCGGCTGCGCCGGGAACCCCCCGTACCCCCCTGTCCCCTCCCTCGATCTCTGTGAGATCGAGGGGGCGCGCGCGGCGGTGTGGAACGTGAACGCGCGGCTGAAACCGCAGAACAGAATAAAGAATTTTAGCCGAAAGGATTTAATAATATGAAAGAATACGGAAAGAAAACCTGGCTCATACCGGACTGCTATTTGAATTCGGTATCGAAGAACGAGAACGTATCGCACGAGGCGATATGCGTTATCAACACGACGGAGCGCGACGCGCACATAGACCTTACTCTGTTCTACGAGGACAGGCCGGTAAAGACGGGCTATTCCGCCGTATGCGGCGCTATGAAGACGCATCACATCCGTCTTGACAAGCAGGTGTCCGACAAAGGCGAGCTTATCCCGCGCGACACGCCTTACGCCATACTCGTTGAATCGAGCGAGCCTATCGTCGTTCAGTACAGCCGCCTCGATACGTCCGCCGTTGAAATGGCGCTGATGACGACTATCGCGTACCCGGTCGACTGATGAGATTTGCCGCCACCTGCCTTTTCGGGCTTGAAAGACTGCTCGGAGAGGAGCTTGACGCGCTCGGAGTGAAGCGGTGCGAAACGATAGACGGGCGCGTGATTTTTGACGGCGAGGCATCCGATATACCGCGTCTGAAT
>JAGDCE010000109.1 GCA_017958705.1 Clostridia bacterium | reverse complement strand
ATTCGTCCCGAAGGGACACCAAAACTTAAAACCGACCGGCGCCGGCGCTTATCCCGCTCCCCGTCCTATCATTTCAATGAACGCCCCCGACGCCCTGCTTCGGTCTGAACGTCGCGCAGACGGTATCTGACGTCGAGCTCGCGTACGTCGGGCCGACGGCGATCCTGTCCGCGGTACAGTGATCGTACTCGTCGTGATAAACGCAGTTCTTCACGTCGCATGACACGCCTTTCAGGTGTCTTCCGCCGATCGGCGTTCTCTCGTCATCGAACAACGCCATCTGATCACCTCCTTCCGCCGTGATTATTTCCGCCGGAAGAATCGGTTATTCAATCACATACACAAGGTGTTTTTATGTCAGTTTACTACATCGCCGATCTTCATCTGTCGACTGGCGACACGTCCAAGCGAATGGACGCTTTCGGCGGCAGGTGGCGCGGCTATACCGACAAAATAATACGCGGCTGGATGAAGACCGTCACGGACGACGACACGGTCGTCATCGGCGGGGATCTTTCGTGGGGCATGACGCTCGATCAGGCGCTGCCGGATCTGATGCTGATAAACGGCCTGCCCGGACGCAAGATAGTTCTCGAGGGCAACCACGATTTTTACTGGCAGAGCGTCAAAAAAATGAAATCGTTCTGCGAGCAGCATGGCCTCTTTTTTGAATTCCGGCGCAACAACGCGTTTCTGTGCGACGGCGTCGCGATCTGCGGCAGCCGCGGCTGGTATACGGATGAAAGAGAAGTGCCGGAGACAAACGCGGACAGCGTGAAAATGATCCCGCGCGAATGCGGCAGACTGAAAACGTCGCTCGAAGCGGGAGCCCGGCTCGGGGGAGAACCGGTCGTGTTCATGCATTTCCCGCCCGTATTCGGACCGTACAAGTGCGAGGAGTTCGTCGGCGTTATGCTCGAATACGGTGTAAAACGCTGTTATTTCGGTCATATACACGGCAAATACGACGTACCGCCCGTCGTGAACTATCGCGGCATATCATTTTACTACGGCGCGGCTGATTATCTCGGCTTTACACCGGCCCTTGTTTAAATATTTGCCAATTATTTACGATTTTCCATTGACAAAACATATGTTGTGTGTAAAATAGATACGATACTTATAAAATAAAAAAGGATATATACGAAAGGAAATAAAATATCATGAGCTTCAAATCAGTATCAGAGCCGGAGAAAAACGTTCGCGTTATAGAGTTCGGCTGCGACAGAAAAACGTTTGACGAGGCGGTCACCGCGGTATACCGCCGCAAAGCGCCCAAACTGAGCGTTCCCGGATTCAGACCGGGCAAGGCTCCCCAGCATTTCATCGAAAAAATGTACGGCAGCGGAATATTTTACGAGGATGCCGTCAACGATATGATCCCCGCCCTTTACCCCGACGCGCTCAAGGAATCCGGACTTGAACCGGTATCCCGTCCCGAGTTCGATCTCGTCGAGCTCAACGATGAAGGACTCACTCTTTCCGCAAAGTTCTACGTAAAACCCGAGGTCAAGATCGACGGATACAAGGGACTGACTGTCAAAAAAGTGATCAACGAAGTAACCGATGAAGCCGTTGATTCCGAGATAAAGACCGTTCGCGAGCGCAACGGGAGATCGATCGAGGTAACCGACAGACCGGCTCAGAACGGCGACACCGTGTCGATCGACTATTCCGGTTCCGTAGACGGCGAGCTGTTCGAAGGCGGCACGGCCGAAAAGCAGTCGCTGAGACTCGGTTCGGGTCAGTTCATCCCCGGATTCGAAGATCAGGTCGCCGGGCATTCGGTCGGTGACGAATTCGACGTCAACGTCACGTTCCCCGAGGATTACGGCGCCAAAGAGCTCGCCGGCAAAGCCGCCGTGTTCAAATGCAAACTCCACGCGATAAACGAAAGGGAGATCCCGGAGCTTGACGACGAATTCGTCGCCGACGTCTCCGAGTTCAACACCGTGGACGAGTACAAAGCCGACGTTCGCGCCAAGCTTGAGAAAAGAGAAGCGGACAGAGCCGACAACGAGGCGAAGGACGAGATCATAGACAAGCTCGTCGAAGCGCTTGACGCCGACATCCCCGCCGTCATGTTCGATAACGAGGTCGAAAACGAGCTGCAGAACTACGATACCAGACTCCGTTCTCAGGGTCTGAGCCTCGAGATGTACACACAGTACACCGGCATGACCGTCGATCAGCTCAAGGAACAGTTCAGACCGGGTGCTGAAAGACAGGTAAAACTCCGTCTCGCGCTCGAGGCGATAGCCGCGCAGGAAAACCTCGAAGTCACCGAAGACGAGACGAACGCTGAATATGAAGACATAGCGAAAGCATATAATATGAAGGTCGAAGAAGTCAAAGACAGGATCCTTGCCGAGGACATCAAAGCCGATCTCAAAGTGAAGAAAGCGATGGAGCTCGTCGAGGCTGCCGCGACCTATACCGCCGAATAATTAACGGAGGTCCTTTATGGAAAAATTCGATAGCACACTTATACCTTACGTAGTTGAACAGACGAGCAGAGGCGAGCGCAGCTACGACATATTCTCGCGCCTTTTGATAGACCGCATCGTCTATCTCGGCGAAGAAGTGAACAACGCCACGGCGTCCGTCGTCATCGCGCAGCTGCTGTTCCTCGAGGCGCAGGACCCGGATAAGGATATATATTTCTATATCAACTCCCCCGGCGGCTCCGTCAGCGATGGTCTGGCGATCTACGATACGATGAATTACATCAAGTGCGACGTCAGCACGATCTGCGTGGGCATGGCGGCGAGCATGGGCGCGTTCCTGCTTTCCTCCGGCGCCCGGGGCAAAAGATTTGCGCTGCCGAACAGCACGATTATGATCCATCAGCCCTCAGCCGGTACGCAGGGACAGATAACAGATATGAAGCTTCACCTGCAGTACTACGAGAAGAACAAGGAAAGACTCAATCACATACTTGCCGCAAATACCGGCAAGACTTACGAGCAGATCTGCGCCGATACCGAGCGCGACAACTTCATGTTCGCCGACGAGGCGCTCGCATACGGTCTGTTTGACGAGATAGTAACTAACAAAAAGGACAAATAAATGCCGGGCAAAAATACGATACAACACGTTTGCTCGTTCTGCGGCAGGGATGAATCGCAGGTTGGATTCATGATACCGTCTCCGGTGTCGAACGCGATGATCTGCAATTACTGCATCGACGCCTGCGTCGAGATAGCCGATACGGATTTCGGCGCCGCGCCGGCGGACGACGGAGAGCTCAGTTTTGAAACGCTTCCGAAGCCGAAGGAGCTGAAAGCGACGCTCGACGAGTACGTCATCGGTCAGGAAGAAGCGAAAAAGGTGCTTTCGGTAGCGGTGTACAACCACTACAAACGCATCCTCTCGAAACAGAATACGAAACCGGGTCGCGGCAGAAAGAAAAAAGCGGATCAGGGCGAAGAGCAGGTCGAGATACAGAAGAGCAACGTACTGCTGCTCGGTCCGACCGGCGTCGGCAAGACGTATATCGCACAGACGCTCGCTAAGACGATGAAGGTGCCGTTCGCGATAGCCGATGCGACGACGCTGACGGAAGCCGGATACGTCGGCGAGGACGTCGAAAACATACTGCTGCGGCTCATACAGGCTGCGGAATACGACGTAGAGCTCGCGGAGCGCGGGATAATCTATATAGACGAGATCGACAAGATATCGCGTAAGAGCGAAAACCGCTCCATTACGCGCGACGTCTCCGGAGAGGGCGTCCAGCAGGCGCTTTTGAAAATACTTGAAGGAACGGTGTCGAACGTTCCCCCGCAGGGTGGACGCAAACACCCGAATCAGGATTTCATACAGATAAACACGGAGAATATCCTGTTCATCTGCGGCGGCGCTTTCGACGGGCTTTCACAGATAATCGAAGCGCGTCTCGGCAGACAGGCGGTCGGTTTCGGTGCCGAAAAGCTGACGAAATCTGAGAGAGCGGAGAAGGGCGTTTTTTCAAACGTCGAGGCTCAGGATATCGTCAAATACGGACTTATACCCGAGCTCGTCGGCAGACTTCCGGTGATCACGACGCTTTCGTCGCTTGACGTGGAGGCGCTCAAACGCATACTGCGCGAACCGAAAAACTCGCTGACAAAGCAGTATACGGAGCTTCTGAAGCTCGACGGTATTGAGCTTTCGTTTGACGATTCGGCGTGCGAGGCCGTGGCGGAGCTTGCGATCAAACGCAATACCGGCGCCCGCGGTCTTCGTTCCATAGTTGAAAAGCTGATGCTCGACATCATGTACGAAGCCCCGTCGGACGAAGAAAAAAAGCCCATAGTGATAACCGCGGATGACGTAAAAGTCCATTGCGGAGAATAAAAAACGGACCCGGCTGAGAAGCCGGGCCTTTTGTTGTTCTTGGGATCACCGTATAAAACATTGTGCCTATCACTCGACGTTTATCGCCGGGGTGGAGGTTATGATGCGATAAAGCGCGTCGGAGTTAACTGTCGCGCCGTGGACGCCCCTTTCCTGAACGTGATAATACATTATAACGTCTCCGAAATCCACATAGCAGTTGAAGGTTTTGTAAAAGTCCTCATACTTTGCTTCAATGCCGCTTGCGGAAAGCGTTTCCGTCACGTTCCATTTTTCGATATAGCCTTCAAGGGACCGCATGTTCGCGTCGTTCTTTTTATAGAGCTTGATAGACATGGTGTCGT
>JAGDCE010000108.1 GCA_017958705.1 Clostridia bacterium | reverse complement strand
TCCCCCGGACTGTTTTCTTCACGCTGCGTTCGATTCCCCTACTTGCAGTTGGCAAAATCAAAAACGGTTCCGTTGGGAACCGTTTTTGATTTTGGTGGAGACGAGGGGAATCGAACCCCTGTCCGAAAAGTCATCCTCAAGACTTTCTACGAGCGTATCGCGTCATTTATAGTTCCCCTTGCCGCGCGCCGGCGCGCAGGCTCACGGTTCGGGTATCTTTTTTCTTTATGGCCGCTTCAAAAGAAAACCGGCGGCGCACATTTACCACTGTGTCACGCCCGCTTCACGGCCGTGGTCCTCCGTGAAGGGACGCTCGCGCACTCAGGCAGCGAGAGCTACTCTGTTATTGTTAGCGTTTATATTTAAATTGCGGCTTTTAAAGAGGTACCGCACCTCTGCTCGCTTATCAAGACTCCGGCTCCCCGTCGAAACCTTTACGTCCCCGTATCAGCCGGTGATCCTCCCGTTGGATTTCTCGGCTCTTTCTATATCGCGTGAGGCGCGTTTTTTTGCGTCGTCGTCGCGTTTGTCATAGAGCTTTTTGCCCTTGCAGAGCCCGAGCTCTATTTTGACCCTGGAATTTTTGAAATATACGGAAAGCGGTATCAGCGTCAGCCCTTCCTGGCTTACCCGCCCGAACAGCTTCATGATCTCTTTTTTGTGCATCAGCAGGCGCTTCTCCCTGTCGGGGTCGCGGTTGAAGATGTTGCCCTGTTCGTACGGTTTCACGTGTATCCCCGTCGCGAAGATCTCGCCGCGTTTTATAAAACAGTACGAATCCTTGAGATTGACGTTGCCGCCGCGTATGCTTTTTACCTCGGTACCGAAAAGCTCGACGCCGCACTCGTATTTTTCAAGCACGAAATAGTCGTGGTACGCTTTTTTATTGGATGCGACAAGCTTTATTCCGTCTTTTCTTTCCGCCACGGCGCCTCACCTCCTTTTTTGCCGGGTGATATATTATACAACGCCGTTCCGGATTTGTCAATACCTAAATATATAATCTCAACGTATCTTCTATCCAGTATGAGAACCGGACGGACGGCGTTTTCTCCTCTATCTTCTTCATCCTCAGATACGGTTCGACGCCGTCCGACGGATCGTGCCATATATCCGTGAAAACGAAGTCGAAATCTCCCGGAAGATTTTTCTCGGCGAATTCGAACGCGTCAGCCTGCACGATCTCTATTTTGTCACGGCACTGCATTTGCGGCAGCACGTTTTCACAAAACAGCCTGATAACGTCGGCGTCGAGCTCGACCGCGGTGACGCGCTCGACATCGGGCTTTAGCGCGGCGAGATACGCGAAGTATCCGAGCCCGAGCCCGAACGTAAGAACGTTGCCGCCGGCTTTTATCACGTGCGGTCTGATCGTCGCCGTCTCGTTCGGCATCAGCGTCATCCATTCGCGGCCTCTCTGAAGGACCGCGGGATACTCGTAATCGCGCTCGAAATATCCGATCTGCGGGAGTATCTTCCCGTTCGGGTATACCACGGGATCGCCGCAGACGAAAGCTTCATACGCGCTGCATTTCATATGAGACAGCTTCCAGTCGCCGCAGACTTTTTCATCGAACGAGATATTCCTGAAATACGGATCCGCCTCGAACTGCGCCGGATCGAGCCTGTGCACCATCGGTATGAAATAATCGCGGTACAGTATTTTGTCGTCGGGATCGTTCACCGTATCGAGCATGCACACGGATGCGAGCAGGGCGGAGTAAGCAAGCTCGTCTCCGCCCGTGTTTTTATACATCCGTTCGTTTATGAAATGCGGTGCGAGATTGAGATACATCGACATGCACTCAAACGCACGTTCATTGTATTTACTGTAATCCATCGATTATACCGGCGCTGTTTTTCAGCTGCGAAAGCAGTTTTTCATAAAAAGATATGCAGAAATCGAGCCGCTGTGCCCACATCATATCAGCCGTTTTCGTCCCGTGCGGAACGCTTCTGTTTTTCTTCAGGCCTTCTGTAAAATCCTTTGTCCAGCTGACCTTTTCGTCATACGGCTTTGAGAGAAATCCCGTAGCCGAAAGCGTTTCGTGTATGCGGTAGACGTCGAAGCGGTCGAGATTGTCAGCGTCGCCGACCGTCAGGGCGAACGGCGTCGCCTCGCCCTCGAAATCCGCCTTGTCGTCAACGTGTATCGCGATGCCGTAGCAGATGTCGTCGATCCGGTCGCCGGGAAGCCCGAGCTCGTGCAGAAACGGTCTTGCGATCCTCGCGGCGGTTCTGCCGTGGTTTATCCATCCGTCTTCGCCGAAGCGTTCGCAGTACGAGACGTCGTGCAGAAGGCAGGCGATCACGATCTGTGTCTCGTCAAAGCCCTCTTTTTCGGCTATCCGCCGCCCGATGTTCGCGACCCTGAAGCTGTGTTCTATGCGGTAGATCTTTCTTTCCGGATTTTCCGTCAGATACTCGCTGCCGTCGAATTTTTCATACAAGAACCGTACCGTTCTGTTTATCAGATCAGTGTTGATCATAACGCTTATTTCATGTTGCTGAACTGCCACGCGGACGACGGAACGCCCGCGGAATTGCCGAGAGTCATCGTTTCGGGATAGCTGTCGCTGCGTGCGGTGTTGTATCCGACCCAAAGCATCTTCGACGCCGTGCGCACGACTATCGTGTCCTTCGACGTTATCGTGGCGGAGGACGGCGAGGTCCATGCGGTATTGGTTATGACTTTTACGCCTTTGAGCACGTTGTTGTACGCTTTAAGTCCCGAACCTACGTTGGTGAATCTGATCGTGGCCGTCTTGCCGTCCGCGGAGAATACGCACGAGACCGCGCGCGGTCCTTCGACGTAGTTTATATCTCCGACGCCGTAAGCGTTGGCGAGCATTATGTCGGACATGCGTTCCGAGATCTCCCACTTGTTGTACGGATGCAGGTTGTTCTCGTACGTTTTGTCCTTCCACAGATCGGCGGAGGTGCAGATATGAGCGTTGCTGAGCATCGTCGGTATCATGCCCATGTTCATCCTGACCTGCGCGTAGTCGAAATTCATGTATATCGGCGGGAATTCAACGATGTACACGGGGTAATCGTGATTTATCTGATCGTGCTTTGCGCGGAAATAATTTATCATCGCCGTGAATCTGTCGGCGAAGAGGAAGCAGTTGTTGTTCGTCGTCTGGCAGTCGGATTCGCCCTGATACCAGATTATGCCGCTTATCGGGAAGTTCTGGAACGCGTACATGTAGTGGTTGTACATGAACGACGATGCGTGCGGATTCACGCCCGCCGCGCTGTATATGCCGTTGCTGTACGTGCTGACGTTCAGTGCGTCGCGGACTTCGTTCGGCAGAAACGCGTGGAGCGCCAGACCGTTGCCGTCGAATTCTATCATACCTATCGGCACCTTGCCGCCGAGCTTCGTGTATAACTGATACGCGGTGAAATATCCGACCGCGGAGAACTGGAGCGCGCCCTTTGACGGGTATTCCCAGCCTCTCGGCTGCACTGCGTCCCTGTTGACTTCGTTTGTGCCCTGCGTGAGCGTGGACGCGCCCTCGTAATAACAGCTTCTGTTAAGCCTTATGAGCAGACTGTCGGACGTGCTTACGTTCCTGCCCGCGGCGTTCGCGAGCGGTTCGTTCTTTATGTTAAGCACTGAATAGGCGATATTTGACTGTCCGGCTACCCAGTATACGTCGCCGACGAGCACGTCGTCGAATTTCTTCAGCGTGTCCTCACCGTAGACGTAGAGCGACTGACCCGTCGTGTTTTCCTTAAGAGTGCCGTCGAGCGTTATCATCCATTCGCCGCCGCTGACGACCGCCGCGCCTCTCAGCCCGGCGAATTCCGCGCCGACCACCTTGCCGTTTTCGGATTCGGGCGCCCAGCCCCAGATCCTGATCGGTTCGTTGCGCTGTATCACCATGCCGCTGCCGAACACGCGCGAAACGGTGAACTGCTTCGCGTACACGGATTTTGTCTGACCGCTGACCGCGTGGAACAGATCGACCACGTCTCTGTTGTCGACGGAGCCGTCGCCGTTGTAGTCGCCGGCGGCGCTGTTGGCCGGCGTCGTATTGCCGGTAACGAAGCTGAACAGATCGACGACGTCCCTGTTGCTGAGAGTCCCGTCGCCGTCCACGTCGCCTATCGTGAAAGCCGAAACGGTAACGGCCATGACGGCGCAGAGAAGGATACACACGAATTTTTTCATAAACACCTCATTAAAAAATATATGAATACAGCGACTCCGGCAAAGAAGAATATAAGCGATACGCACGCGGCGGCGTACGACGCGCCACGCAGCTTACCGCGGCTTTTCTGCACAGCAAGCGCGGCGAGGACTAACGCCGGAGCTGACGCGGCGGCGATTGCGGCGGTAATATAAAGAACGCCCGCGATCTTGAAAAATTCAAACGCGAACAGCGCCGTCATCCCGCCGATACCCTCGCCGGCGCTTTCCGGTTGAGATAAATACAGATATACGCCCGCGGCGATAAGCGCGGCGCAAATTGCGATCAGCACGACGGATATGATTAAGAACGCTTTTGCGGCGTGCGCAGTCTTTTCCTCCATATACTATATCTCCTCTTGTATCACTCTTATGATTCCATTATACATAAAATCAGACGTTTGTCAATACATTCAAAATTAACTTTAACTTTACATACATACACGCTGACGTAATTTGCAGTTATTATTTGTATGATACGATTGACACAATCGTATAAGGGAGAATATATAATGTTAAGGATCTGCAATATAAGCAAAACGTACGTGACGGGAGATCTCGTCCAGAAAGCTCTGGACGGAGTGGATCTTCAACTGCGTGACAACGAGTTCGTCGCCGTGCTCGGGCCTTCCGGCTCCGGTAAGACGACGCTGCTCAATATAATCGGCGGACTCGACC
>JAGDCE010000107.1 GCA_017958705.1 Clostridia bacterium | reverse complement strand
GGTCAATATCTATTATAAAAGGTTGATCAGTTAGTCCATCAGCCCTTCTTATATTAAACAAAGCTTTTTTACCTTCTTGAAGTGAAAGATCATTTGACCAGTATGATAATGAGTTGGAAATCTCTGAAGATTTACAGATCATGCTGGAGCCGATGAGCCTGATCACTTTTTTATCACACTCGCCGAGGACGTTCTGCTCGATCTCAACGTCAAAAGTATATATCGCCCACGTATTGACGACCGGCTCGCAGTACATGTCAAGCGCATCAACGTTGACCGTTATGGTCTTAATATTCTTTATCTCACCGTAAACCAATATGGCGTGATTATTCTTACAACTCTCAACGTATTCTTCAGGCGTCATCGGTTTATATGTTAAATTTTTTGGCCAATAACCTTGATAACAATCGGAATTTTTAGTAAGCGCGCCCGGAATATCGTATATATCCTTGAAAGCGGGTTCGGTCTGCTCCGGCTCGGTCTGTTCGGGCTCGCTCTGCTCCGCCGCGGTCGACTCCGCGTCGGTCCCCGCGGAAGGCGGCGCGACGTATTTGCGGCTCGCCAGAAGTATACCGCCGGCGGCGACGGCGCACAGCGCTGCCGCGGCGATCCCTTTGAGCACGCCTCTTGCTATTTTTCCTCCGATACCGCGCGAGGTCTTGGGCGCGGCTTCTTCTATAAGATCCGCGTCGACGTTTTTCATGCCGGCGAGGAATTCTTCCGCTTTCATGTGATAAATCCTCCTTTTATCAAGTATATTCTCAGGCTCTGTCTCAGCCTGAACAGCGTTGTTTTGACCCTGCTCTCGCTCATATGCAGCTGTTCTGCGATCTCCGACACGGACTGCAGATAATAGTATCTGCGCATAAACATATTCCGACGGTTTTTCGGGAGCGTGCGCAGAAACGCGCTGACCTGACCGTACAGCTCCGCCCCCTCGACCGCCAGCTCGACGTCGTCGTCCGACGCCGTGCATTCCGCGAGCTCGTCAGTCAGCTCGACGGTGACGCCCGTGCGCTTGGCGGCGTTGTTCTCCCTGCATCTGTCGAGAGCGAGGTTTCTGGTGATGCGTGACAGAAACGCGAAAAAGCAGTCGCGCGGTTCGTTCGGCGGTATGAGCCGCCACGCCTGATGATACGTGTCGTTGACGATCTCCTCGACGTCGCGAGCGTCGCTGAGAACGTTTCCGGCTATCGCGGCAAGTCTTTTGCCGTATTTCTTTTCCGTCTCCGAGACGGCTTTTTCATCACGGCACAGATACAGCGCGATTATTTTTGCGTCGTCCACGCCATCACCTCCTCTCTTATTTTTGAAGGCCTTCACTTATATAAGCGTAAAACGCGCCGCGCGCGTTACACGTTTTTGCAAAAAAATCTAAATATTATAAAAATATCGGCTGAAGTAAGAAACCGAATCCTTATTTCAGCCGGTATTCCGGTGCCCGAAGGGCTCATGGTGCGCGTCAGCGTTCATCATGCGCGTCAGCGTTCATCATGCGCGTCAGCGTTCATCATGCGCGTCAGCGCTCATCATGCGCGAAGCGCTCAATTGCTCTGCTTCTCCGCCGATCTGTTGGGGATGAAAAAGTACGCCTGATCTTCGATCAGCTTTATTCCGTCCGCGGCGAGTTTCTTTTCGTTCAGCGCGACGGTGCTTACCCGTTTATTGTGCGAGAGCTTGTTCGCGGTCACGGTAAGATAACCGGCGTGCGCCATTTTGTTCGCTTTCTCCTTCACCGTTTCGCGATCTATGCCGTAATGATCAGAGACGGCGGCGACCACGGCGGAGAACGACGGATCCGGGAACCTTTTGCCCGTGGTATCCGCTTCCTTCAGCTTTTTTGCGATCATCGAGTAATACGTGACGTCGATATCCTGCTCCGAAGGCGTTTCGTAAGCCTTGGTACACACGCTTTTGAGCATACCGGACAGCCCGTCCTTCACGGCGTACACGTAAACTTTTTTACGGCAGCTTTGTGTAAGGAAACGGACGACGGAGCTGAAATGGCCGTCACCGGTAAAAATGATGAAAGTATCGACTTCCGGGGATGAAAACGCTTTCTGATAAATATTGTCCAGCATTATAAAATCCGTGAAATCCTTTTTATAACGCGGGCTCGTGTTCTGCGTTTCGATGATTAAATTAGTGACCTCGCGTATGCGCGGTATCTCGGCGCGCATGCCGGGATTCGAGAAATCCGCGAAAAACAGCATTTCCCTGATATCGAACTTCTCCGCGAGCATATCGCGCCACTCCCTGACTCTCGGGCGCAGTGAAAACCTTTTGTACATCGATACGTACCAGTGCTCAAAATCGACGAAAACGTAAGCCGACGGCTTCGACGTGCTTTTTTTGAATCTTGAAAACAGTCCTATTTTTTACACCTCCTTTCTTTTCTTCACTCGTATTATATTACGTTTTTCCCGCGATGTCAAGTCGCGTTTTGTAAAGATTGACTCCCGGCGACGCCGCGGAAAAATTCAGTCCGTTCTCCTATTGCCCGCGCCGGCGGATCCGGTTGAAAAATCCCCGTCCGAAGACGGGGATCTTTCTGGCGTTCCCGAGCGGATTCGAACCGCTGACCTACCGCTTAGGAGGCGGTCGCTCTATCCTGCTGAGCTACGGAAACATACGGCCGGGCATCGCTTTATCCGGACGCCCGGTCATTATATCACATAATTTCAAAAATTTCAAGTGGTTTTCAAAATTATGCGGAATTTTATTCTTCTGTTTTGTCGTACGCCTTCATCGCGGTGCCGGAATCGGTGATAAGCAGTGTTTTCGGCGAGCGCGCGAGTCTGAACGTGACGTACGCGTCTCCGGCGGCGCCGGCGAAATTCCCGGCGAGGATGAAATACACGACCCAGAACCACGAGGACGGGACGAGCGCGCAGATCACGGCGAGCACGACTCCCCAGATCACGACCGGCGCAAGCGTTATTACTATATACGGATCGCGGCCGTAATACTCTGAGCTTGCGGCGAACGCGTAAAGTCCGGTGAATCCGAATTTAACGGTGGTCGAGCCGTAGAAGCGCATGAAAAGGCCGTGCACGAGCTCGTGCAGGATTATATACGCGATATACGCGGCGATCATCACGCCCACCTTAAGCAGCAGGCTGAATATCTCGCCGTTGAAAACATCGCGCACCGGCACGATGAAATTGCCGATAATGAACAGTATAACGAACACGGCTATCGCCGCGCCGTTTACGAGCAGAAGCTCTTTTTTATTGCGCTGCATGTCTATAACGAACGACTCGGCGTATCCTTCCGGGAGTTCTTTGACGCAGGCGTTCTTTTTTCTGTCGAATATCATTTCAGTTCACGTATCCAGCGTATCGAGAGCGGTATCCACTGCGCGACGGCGCCGTTTATCATGTCGGGTATGCCGACCGACGTCTCCTCCTCGGCGAGCGCCAGACCGTGCGGTCCGTGCGGCCAGATGTGGAGCTCGAACGTCTTTCCGGCGGCGGCGAGCTTGTCGGCGTAGCGTATTGAGTTGACTATCGGGACGGCTCCGTCGTCGGACGTCGCCCAGATGAACACCGGCGCGGTCTTGTCGCTGACGTGCTTTTCAACGGAATATCTCTCGAAATCCTCGTCCGTCGGATCTTCCTTTCCTATAATGTTGAGGAAGCTCGGTCTGTGCGAGCCCTCGGTAGCGGACAGCACCGGGTACGCGAGCACCGTGCCGTCGGGGCGGTTTATGCCGCGCGGGAAATCGTCGCCGAGCTTTTCAAGCAGCCACGGTTCGTCCCAGAACGTGCCGAGCGAGCCGCAGAGATGGCCGCCGGCGGAAAAACCCACGGCGAAAACCCTTTTGATATTGAATTCTTTTTCGTGCTGCCGGATGTACTTCATCGCGAGCGACGCCTCGACGAGCGGCTTGAAGCCGGCTGCGAGCGGTCCGCAGGAATAGCGCAGGCAGAACACGTTCATGCCGGCGGCGAGATATTTTTTGACTATCGGTTCCGCTTCCCTGTCCGAGCACATCGCGTACGCGCCGCCGGGCAGTACGAGCATGGCGTCGCGGACATAGTTCGGCATCTCCGGCGATTCGTCGCAGATATAGCAGGTAAGTCTGCCGTTTTCACAGATCTTTTGCTCAAAAACTCTCATATTTTATCCTTTCCTCAGATCAGAAGATCCGCAATAGAATCGATTATCATATCGGGCGTCCGGTCGGCGGGAAGGCCTTCGAGATCTTCGCGCTTCGTCTCGCCCGAGAGCACGAGCACGGCGGTCATCCCGGAGTTTTTTCCGAGCGCGATATCGGTATACAGCCGGTCGCCGAATATGCAGGCGTCCTCCGCCCCGACGCCGGTATACGAGAAAATCATCTCGGCGGTGTCGGCGTACGGTTTGCCGAAGAAACGCGGCTTGACGCCGGTCGACGCCGTTATCGCCGCGGCTATCGCGCCGCTGTCGGGGATGAAGCCGGTCTCGGTCGGACAGTTGAAGTCGGGATGCGTGCAGAGGTACTCGGCGCCGCCGCGTATCAGCGTGCACGCCCTCTCAAGCCCCGCGTACGTCAGCTCGGTATCGAAGCTCGAGACGACGATATCCGCGTCGTCGCACAGCTCTATCCCCGCCGAGATGAACTGCTTTTTAAGCGATCTCGTGCCGAGCAAAAACACTTTTTTGCCCGGGCGCTGCTCGAGCAGGAAGCGCACCGTGACGTCGCCCGAGGTCATGATCTCGCCGCGCGCCGGGCGGAAGCCCATGCGTGTGAGGCGGTCGAAATATACCTTTTTGTTCTTTGACGCGTTGTTCGTGAAGAACAACACGCGCCGCCCGTCCTCGCGGAGGCGGTTTATATATTCGACGGCGAACGGGAAAACGTTTTCCCCGAGGTATATCGTGCCGTCCATATCGAAGATATACAGTTTTTTATCGGGTCTCATCTCAGCCAGCGTCCGACAGAAGCGCCGCGCCGATGACGGTGGCGTACTCGGAATTCTCCGGTATGATGTAGTTTTCGCCGAATATGTCGCAGAGCTGTTCGAATTTCGGCGCGCACTGCGGGATGGTGGTCAGGTTGCCCGTCAGCACTATGTCGCTGGTATTGCAGGAGCGGGCGGCGAAACGCGCGATCATCGCGGCGGTCTCGAATACCATGTTGAGCAGTCCGGCGGCGAGGTCGCCGCGCGTGGCGAGGTCGTCGACCTTGCCGAAATTAGCCGCGGTCAGGTTCGCCGGCAGGCCGAAATCCTTGTCCGTCATCTCCTTGATCTGCAGATCGACGTGTCCGACGTCGCCGGATGCGGCGAGCTCGACTATCGAATCTATATTGCTGACGCCCGAGAGCAGTTTTTTGGATAGGCCTATAACGGTGCCGCCGCCGACGCCGGTGCCGCCGAGATACTCAAAGCGGAACTTGCCGTCGGAGCAGTCGCCGTAAGTGATCGACGTGCCGGTGCCCATGCTGACGATGACGGCGCGGTCGAGATGCGACAGATAAAGCCCGCCGAGCCCGACGCACTCGAACTCGCTGACGTGTACGCACTTCAGCCCGTAGATCGGCTTTCTGATCTGCGTCGAGCCGACGCCGGTTATCATAACGCGGTCGATATCCTCGATATCGAGACCGTTTTCACTCGTGAATTTGCCGAAAGCGCCGTAAACGCTCGTGATCGGGTCCGTGGCGCGGACGAGCATCGGTTTTATCAGATTTTTTTCGCGGTCGAAGCCCACGATCTTAGTCGTGCTGCCGCCTATATCTATTCCTACGATAACGCTCAATTTAATTACCTCACTGTATTTTATACCCGATTTTACCACATAATCGGGAAAAAGTCAAGTATTATGACGACGGACCGGGAAGACGGCGTCCTCACGGTCCGGTTTGCTCAGTAGTATACGCGGATAGTCTTTACGGGATCCTCGCGCTTCTCTTCCTTTTTCGCGTATTTCTTTTCAAGGAAGCCCGGCGCGACCTTCGGGAACAGCGCGCAGAGCAGGACGTCCTCGTCGCTTTTCGCGATGCTGCCGAATTCGGCGCGTATCTGCTCCACCTCGGGCTCGAGCAGGTCCGCGGGACGGCAGGTTATGACCGGATCGTCGCCGATCGCCTTTTTCCTGACCTCCTCGTTCACCGGCCCGGGCAGTCTGCCGTATTCGCCGCGCAGCACGCCCTTCGATTCTTTCGTGAACGTGCCGTAGCGCACGCCGGTCAGAACGTTCATCACCGCCTGCGTACCGACTATCTGCGACGTCGGGGTGACGAGCGGCGGATAACCGAAATCAGCGCGGACGCGCGGGACTTCGTTCAGCACGTCGTAGTATTTGTCCTCCGCCTTCGCCTGTTTGAGCTGGGAGATGAGGTTCGAAAGCATGCCGCCGGGGACCTGATACAGCAGCGTGTTCGTGTCGACGCGCAGCACTTTCGGGTCGAGCGTCCCCTCGTTCTTCATCTTCTCCGCGACGCCTCTGAAATGCGCCGCCGCCTCTGACATCAGCCCGAGATCGAGCCCGGTGTCGCGCGGCGTGCCTTTCAGCGTCGCCACGAGCGATTCCGTCGCCGGCTGGCTCGTGCCGTTGGCGAACGGCGACAGCGCCGTGTCGACTATATCGACGCCCGCCTGAACGGCGAGCAGGTTCGTCATGTCGCCCGTGCCGGTAGTGTTGTGGGTGTGAAGATGTATCGGCACCGAAACGCGTTCCTTTATCGCTTTGATGAGCGAGAACGCCTCGTACGGCAGAAGCAGGTTCGCCATATCCTTGATGCAGATGATATCGGCGCCCGCCTCCTCGAGCTTCATCGCGAGCTGTACGAAATATTCCTCGTTGTGGACCGGGCTGATAGTATAGCTGATCGCCGCCTCCGCCACTCCGCCGTAGAATTTCGTGAACTTCATCGCGCATTCGAGATTGCGCACGTCGTTCAACGCGTCGAAGATCCTTACGATGTCTATGCCGTTCTCGATCGACTTTTTGATGAACAGCTCGACGACGTCGTCGGAATAATGTCTGTAACCGAGAAGGTTCTGGCCGCGCAGAAGCATCTGCAGCTTCGTGTTCGGAAGCGCCTTGCGCAGAGTGCGCAGCCTCTCCCACGGGTCTTCATTGAGGAAGCGCATGCAGGCGTCGAACGTCGCGCCGCCCCAGCATTCTATCGAATGATATCCGATCCTGTCGAGTATCGGGCACGCGGGGAGCATATCCTCGGTGCGCATACGCGTCGCCGCCTGCGACTGATGAGCGTCGCGCAGGATCGTATCGGTTATTTTTAAAGGTTTGATCTGTGAAGCCATTTGAATCACCTTGCGAAAAGCGAGAGCAGGACGCCGGCGGCTATAGCCGATCCGATGACGCCCGAAACGTTGGGTCCCATCGCGTGCATCAGCAGGAAGTTTCCGGGATGCGCCTCCTGTCCGACTTTCTGAGATACGCGCGCCGCCATCGGCACCGCGGACACGCCGGCGGATCCGATCAGCGGATTGATCTTGTTTTTGGTGAACAGATTCATGAACTTGGCGAGCAGCACGCCGCCGGCGGTCCCGAAGCTGAAGGCGATTATACCTATGCCGAGTATCAGCAGAGTTTTGATATTGAGGAAGTTCGCGGCGGTCGCCGTCGCGCCGACGGACAGGCCGAGGAACACCGTTACTATGTTCATCATCTCGTTCTGCACGGTCTTGGAAAGACGTTCCACCACGCCGCATTCAAGCAGCAGATGGCCGAACATCAGACATCCTACGAGCGGAGCCGCCGTCGGTACGATCAGCGAAACGAGTATCATCATAACGACCGGGAAGATCAGCCTTTCCGTCTTTGAGACGTATCTGAGCTGTTTCATCTCGATCTGACGTTCCTTCTTAGTCGTAAGGATCTTCATTATCGGCGGCTGGATGAACGGTACGAGCGCCATATAGCAGTACGCCGCTATCGCGATAGGTCCGAGCAGCTCGGGCGCGAGCTTCGTCGCCGTATATATCGCGGTAGGGCCGTCGGCGCCGCCTATCGCGCCTATCGCGCCGGACTGCGACGCGGTGAAGCCGATCACGCCGTCCGTCAGTTTATACATGCCGTTCGCGGCGGCGTAAGTAATGAATATACCGAGCTGAGCCGCCGCGCCGAGCAGCATGCTGCGCGGATTGGCTATCATCGGAGAAAAATCCGTCATGGCGCCCACGCCTATGAATATCAGGCACGGGTAGATGCCGAGCTTGACGCCTATATAAAGCAGATCGAGCAGACCGGCTTTTCCGGCGGCAAACGCCGCCCAGTCGATATGGTCGCCCGCGAACAGCTCCGAATGGAACATGCCCGCTCCGGGCAGATTGGTCAGAATCATGCCGATCGCTATCGGCACGAGCAGCAGCGGCTCGAATTTGCGTTTTATGCCGAGATAGAGCAGAACCGCGCCTATCGCAAACATTATCAGGCAGCGCCAGTCGTCGCCGATATGATAAAATCCCGTTTTCTGCAGGAAATCAACGACAGAGCCCATATTCACCGACCTATCGCGCAGAGCGCGTCGCCCGCCTCGACCGAGGCACCCGCGTTAACGGAAACGGAACTCACCGTGCCGTCGTGCGGACAGATTATCTCGTTTTCCATCTTCATCGACTCGAGGATCATAAGGATCTGACCCTTCTTCACTGCGTCGCCCGCCTTGATGTTGACTGTCGTGACCGTGCCGGCGAGAGGCGCCTTCACCGTGTCGCCGCCCGAGGGCGCGGCTGCCGGCGCAGGAGCGGCCGGAGCGGGCGCGGGAGTTCCGGCGGCTCCGTCGTCCGCCAGAAGTTCGATCTCTACTTCGTATTCGACTCCGTTAACTATGACCTTGTACTTTTTCATTTTGCGACCTTCTTTACAGATACGATTTTTATCCCCGACACGTCAGTGCCGGTTTCTTCCGCTATCGCGGCGCCTATCGCCGCGGCGACGGCTCCGTCAGGTTTTTCATCCGCGATACGCTGCGCCGCGGCTTTTTCGCCGATCCTTTCGGCTGTTTTTTCGGCGATCCTGCCCACG
The DNA here is from genome assembly GCA_017958705.1 of Clostridia bacterium. GTDB lineage: Bacteria > Bacillota > Clostridia > Oscillospirales > CAG-272 > UBA1248. Next base: position 3,870 of record JAGDCE010000107.1, on the reverse strand, counting down.
ACAGTCATCAGCTTGCAGATGATTATTATCATTATGAGCCCGGCAAAAACGACGCCGAGTCCCATAACACCGACCTTCAGTATACCCGGATCGCTCTGATCCCCGGCGTTCTGCGCCAGAAGAGCTACCGTTTCAGACACTTGTTCCGACATTGAATGATCCCTCCATCCGGATCGTATTATCACGGCGTCAGCCGCCGTTTTTTCTCAGTTCCCTGAAGAACCTGCGCATGAGCTCCGCGCACGGCTCCTCCATTATCCCGCCGCGGACCTCGGGTATATGGTTGAACCCGTATCCGCGCAGATCGACGACTCCGCCGAATCCGCCGAAACGGATATCCGCGGCGCCGTAATAAACGCGCCTTATCCTGCCGGTCACGCACGCCCCAGCGCACATCACGCACGGCTCGAGCGTGACGAACAGATCGGCCTTGTGAAGCCGCCAGCCGCCGAGCTTCGCACACGCGCCGTCGATCGCGGAAAGCTCCGCGTGGCGCAGCGCGTTTTTGTCCGTCTCGCGGCTGTTGTGTCCGCGGGAAACGATCTCGCCGTCCCATACGATGACGGCGCCGACCGGGACTTCCCCGAGCGAGAAAGCGATCTGTGCTTCCTTATACGCCTCGCCCATGTAATAAGCGAGTTCTTCTTCTGTATACTCCGTCACGGCTGCCATTGCTGTATGAATTCCATAAATTCGTTTAAATGCGGCATCGCGATCAGCGCCGCGAGAGTCGACAGTGTTATCATGACCGTGAATACGGCGTATATATAAAGCAGGGGCGATATCTTTTTGAAAACGCCTCCGCGCAGATCGACCTTTTGCGGCTCGTCAGACACTACGCATTTCGCGGTGTATTTCTCTTTCTGATCGGTCTGTTCGTCCGGATCGTTTTTATGCCGTATCAGATACACGGCGGCGATGACGCCGGCGATGAAGATCACTGCGGTCACCGCGGCTTCTGTCAGAAGCGCCGTGCGCGCCGGGACGTAGTCGCCGAGCGACGTGAAGATCACGCTCAGCAGATTGTTCGCGAAATGGACCAGAACGGAGACCCACAGCGTCCCGCATCTGACGACGGAATAAGCGAGCACGATGCCGACTATGCACGCGAACGGCAGCTGTATCGGGTTGCAGTGCATCAGCCCGAACAGGACGCCGCAGCAGACTATCGCGAACCCCTTGCCGTACGGCAAAAGCTCAGCGAGCACGATGCCGCGGAAAACGAGCTCCTCGAAGATACCCGCGAACACCGCGATATAGACCACACGCAGGATGATCGTTTTCAGATCCGCGCCGGACGACGGCTGCAGCTGACTTACGTCCGCGCCGGCGCTGTCAAGCGCGATCGCGACGAACTGCGCCACAAGCTGTGCGAAATACACGACGCCCAATGCGGCGAATCCCGCCGCGACTGTGCCCTTGCGCCCGCGTTTGAAACTGAAATAGCCTTTCAGGCCGCGGCCGTTGACGATGCCGAACAAGAACACCGGCAGAGCCATATACGCAAGATAAAGCAGCGCCTGCGTCAGTTCGGATATGAACGGATCGATCCCGGGCATAAGAAACGGGACAAACACGACGGACACGTACTGGACTATACCTGTCACCATGAACAGCAGCACGGCGACGCGGTTCTGCGCTTTTTTGAAATCCCTGTTCCTCAACATTTCCCCGCCCGGCACGGGGGCTTTAAAACCAAAATTATTCATGGTACCATAGTACTCCAAATTATATGAATAATTCAATACGCGCGGCACAGATTTATGTAAAAAACAGTGTTTTTGTGCAGATTCGACAAAAGAACAGCAAAATTTTTGTCAATTATGTCACACGCCGTTCCGTGGTTGTTTACAAATTCGACGTTGTATTGTCTTTTTGTAAAATGTATAATATAAAATACGGATGGAATCCGCATTTGCGCGTGCTTTTGCCGCGCCATGAAATTTGAAAGAGGCAGAAACGGTTTTATGTCATCAAAAGGCAAAAACAGTATATTTCTGACTGTCATCGCGGTCATGCTCACCGTGTCCGCCGTGCTGATGATCGCGTCGGTCTGCTCCGTGAGAGTCAATCTGAGGCTCTTCGTGGACGGATGCGATATAGGCGTGGTGCAGAGCGCGGCCGACGTTGACGTCATCCTCCGCCGCGTTATATCGGACATTTCCGTTGACGCATACGGCGAGAACTTCGGCGACTGTACGGTGACGTACGGCTTTGCCGAGGGCTCCGACGCGTCGGTGCTGCTCACGGAGGACGAGATATACAAGGCGCTTTACGTAGCGTCTCTGAAAAATTATAAATCGGCGTACGGCATTTACGTCAACGGCAATTTCGTCGCGGCGAACACCGATCCGTCCGTTATCGCGGACGCGGTGACGGCTACGAGAGCCGCCGCGCAGGGCAGCGACGACATTGAAGTCGCACTCGCCGGCACGCTTGAAGTAAAGCAGCTCTACTACCCGACGTCAACGCTCAAGGCGGGCGGCGAGATCAGCAGAGCGCTGCTGTCGCTGTCCGGAGAGCTCTACCGCACCGTGTCTCACGACGCGCCGGCATACATATCGGTCGACGTCAACGCGAGCATCGACGAACTTCCCTTCCTCGGAGCGGGCGAAGGCCAGGTCATCTCGACCGGCACCGACGAGGATGGATACATGACGGTGAGCATAAAAGTCACCGAATCGATCCCGTTCACCACCGAATACAGAAGGAACGAAGATCTGTTCATTGGCACGTACGAGAAGTCGCAGGACGGCTCCGACGGCGTCAAGGAAGTTGTTTATCAGATAATCTACAAGGACGGCATACCGGTATCGAGAGAAAAGGCGTCCGAGACGGTCGTGCTCGAGCCGCTGCCGAAGATAATCGACGAGGGCACGAAGACCAAACCGTCGACGAGCACGAAGACGAATTACGAATGGCCGATCAAACGCAGCTACACGCTGACCGACATGTACGGCGGACGTACCGTATACGGAACGTACAGTTTCCATTACGCGATCGATATAGCCGTGCCGAGCGGAACGCCGATCTACGCGGCGAACGGCGGCGTAGTGACAAAAGCCACCTATAACGGTTCGTACGGATATCACGTGATCATCAAGCACGACAACGGACAGGAAACGGTGTACGCCCACATGAGGACGGAACCGATCGTGACCGAAGGCGAGCGCGTGTACCAGGGCCAGCAGATAGGCGAGGTCGGCATGACCGGCTACGCCACGGGACCGCACCTCCACTTCGAGGTCCGTATCGACGGCGAAAAAGTCGACCCGATGAAATATCTGCCGTAATATATAAAGGAATATAACCCGGGCTGCCGCAGATGCGGCAGCCCGGGTTTAATGTTGATTGGGGCTTTTCAGACCGTAGGGCGGGGGCTTGCTCCCGCCGTCCCCCATGGCACCGGGTCGTCGAGGGCGCCGACCCCTACGGGCTGGGTTGTTCTCGGCGAAGCCATATCGAGTACGACGCTGTGCGGCATACATATCGAGTTTTGCGTTATGCAAAACATATCGAATTTTGCGACAGCAAAATATATCGTCTTCTTGCGGCGGGAGCATAGGGGTTCCCCGTTGCGAACTGGAGAGCAACGGGGGTTCACGTAAGCCCCCGCCCTACGGGGGAACGGCGGGTCGTCGTGGGCGCCGACCCCTGCAGGCCGGCCGTGCGCCCATCAGATCTCTGATCTGCGGGAGGGGAAAGGGGGGTCTGGGGGATTTGAGGGGTGGGCACTCCCCCGGTGTGCCGCAAGGCGCTCCGAATGTCGGCGTAACCGGGGTTCCCCGCCGCGAACCGGAGAGCGGTGGGGGTTCCCGCAGCCGACTCCTTAGTTTATCGCACAAAAAAACTTCCGGGGTGTCCGGAAGC